>JBEKZL010000443.1:0-3971 GCA_049509915.1 Bryobacteraceae bacterium
GCCGATTATTACCGGCCAATTTTCTGAATCACACTCCTAAAAGCCCCAGGCGAGAAGGGTTATTCTCTTTCAGTTGGATTCTTGTTTCAGGAGGAGGAGCTCCGCTTCCGGCTCAGATCTTGGCAGGTCAAGCCGGGGCAGAGCTCCAACAAAGTACGATTCTGTTTATCCCACTTTCCGCCTCGCCGCACAAGCTCGAAACGGATTGGGCCACGGGCTGTGCCGAGATCATTCTGCGGCGATGCCCCGCTTGCGAACACGATTCGATCATCGGCCACGGACGGCGCCGCAAGCAGGCGCACGATGAGCATCACGACTGGATTGGCATCCGGCGCGGTCGCTGCCCCGGTTGTGGGAAAACCTTCACCTTCCTGCCGCTACTTTCTCTTCCTTACACCCACTACAGTTTGCTGACGCGATCTCAGGCGTTGCAGCGGCGCTTTGCGAAGCACTGCTCTTGGGAAGAGGCCGCACCTACCCTCAAAGACGCTAACCGTGTGCCCGATCCTTCCACACTTCGTCGCTGGACCCACGGACTGGACCACTCTCAGCCAGCCATTTCTTTTTTCCGCCAAACGCTTGCCCGCATGACTCACTGGCTGGCGTGCGGCGAACCGACCGATCTGCAAGCTGAGCCTTGGTCTTGGCTGACTCCGGTTCTGCAAATTCTTTGGCCCTTGCGGCTCTGAGAAATTTCCTCCTGCCCACCATCCTTGCCTGGGAATGCTAGCCGGCTTCTCCTACGTTCGCTTCCAGAGGGAAAACTGCGCCGTGGGCGAGGATGCCGAAAAACTGAAACAACGTCTGCCGCTGCTCGATTATCTGCGGCAGCTGAGTTGGGCCGCCCGGCCTATCGCTTTGGGCCCCGAGTTCGTCGGACTCTGTCCGCTACATCCGGAAACCCGGCCTTCGTTCTACGTCAACACTCGCAAGAATCTCTTCTACTGTCACGGTTGCGGCCAGGGCGGCGATCTCATTCGCTTTGTCCAGTTGTCCCGTCATCTGTCTTTTCGCCAAAGTGTCGCTTACCTCGAGCAGCAAAGCACTCTTCCAACCGACTCTGCCGCCGTCCTCGAGCGAGCCGCCACTTTCTATCAACAGCAACTCGAACGCTACCCCGAGGCACTGCGTTATCTTCAGCAACGAGGACTGCATGGTCCTACTCTGATCAAAGAACTCCGGATCGGCTATGCTCCTGGTGGGAGCTTGCGCCGTCATCTCACGGCGCAAGGCTATTCCTTCGATCTCCTGCAGCGTCTTGGCCTGCTCAACCCACAAGGCTGCGACGCTTTCTACCGACGTGTCATCTTTCCATGCTGCCAAGGCGGACGCATCGTCAACCTCTACGGTCGCAGTATCGTTGCCGCCTTCGCCCATCAATTTCTTCCTGGCTCCAAGGGTGGCTTGTTCGCCTGGGAATCGGTTCGCCAGTTTCCCGAGGTGATTCTGGTCGAAGGTCTGTTCGATCTAGCGGTGTTGTGGCAGACAGGTTTTCGCCACGCCACTTGTTCGTTGGGCACCCATCTCAACGCTGAACAGTTTAAACAGTTGTGCGACCGTCCGCGCATTGTTTATCTCACCTTCGATGTCGATGCCAACGGCATTGGCCAAAAAGCCTCGCAGCAGCTAGCACAGCGCCTGTGCGCGCAAGGCATCGCTACTCGTCGCGTCCTCCTGCCCGATGGCCACGATCCGAACTCTTTCTTCGTCCAGGGCGGTGATGCGCGGCAGTTTCACGATCTCTTGGAGGCTGCTCAACCATGAAGTTCTGTGTGATCTACCAGCAGACCTCGCACGCCGCACCAAGTCCGGTTCGTGTCGTCGAGCAGAGCACTGGCCGGGAAGTCGGCTGGATCAATCGTTACCTGGATCGCGAATATGTTCGCCGCCTGGCGAACACCAGCCTGCGCATCTACGCTCACAACTTGCTTCACTTTGTCCGCTGGTGGGAGATTGCTCATCGCACCGGCGACGTTAAGGAAGGTGACCTAATCGAGTCAACACTGCTGGATTATGTGAAGTTCCAGTCCAGCCAACAACCTCGTCCTTTTCCATCCACCATCAATGACCGCGTGGCCGTCGCCGAGCGCGCCCTTCGCAACGAGTTTCCCGCTGCTCCCTGCCAGATCGCTTACGGTTTTCATCAAGCTTTTTTGCAGCGAAAACCGATGGGTCTCGGCCGACCGCGGGTGGCGACGAGCCGACTGCGCGTGAAGGTACCGAAACGCAACATCGTGCCGCTCTCGGTGGATGAAGTAGCGCGCTTCTGGTCGAGTTTCCGTACTTCGCGCGACTTGGCCATCGTGGGCTTGATGTTACTGCAAGGGCTTCGGTCCGCCGAAGTATTGGCTTTGAATCGCGACGACGCGTTGCTTTCCGAAGCACAACTTCGCGTTCCAGGCAAAGGCAAGAAATTTCGTCTCTTGCCGTTGGCGCCGGAAACTGTGCAACTGCTCGAACACTACCTGCGATTGGAACGGCCCAATCCCTGCTCCGCCGCGCTCTTCGTCTCACTCAAAGGACACGCGCGCGGAACACGCATGACCGCTGCGGGATTACGATCCTTATTCCGCTACCATCGCCAGGGCACCGGCATCCAGCTCGCCAACCCTCATCGATTTCGCCACACCTTTGCCTCGGACATGATCCGCGCGGGTATGAGCCTGCCCGCGCTCATGCAGCTGATGGGTCACGCAGACATCCAGACCACGCTGCTCTATGTGCAAGTCACTCCACAAGACGTCTACCTTGAGTATGCACGCGCCGTGGCGCAACACATTCGTCCCCTTCCGGTGATCTCCTCGTGAATCGCGCGCGACGCCCTCCGCTGCAACATCCTCTGGTTCCGGTCTTCGACCGCGCGGTCGATTCCCTCGGCGTGGCACTCCGTTCCGACACCACTCGTCACTACCGTGGGACCGCCCGCAATTTCCTGAGCTATCTCGGTGCTGATCATCCTGAGGTGCAGCGCCTGGACCAATTGCGCCGTGAGCTCCACATCCTCGGCTGGATGTCCCGCCTGCACTCGCAAACACCCGCGCTCGCGACCGCGTCCTATATCAACCTGCTCATCGCCCTGCGCGGCATCTGTAACGAACTGGCTTGGACCGAACAGCTTCCTGAACTCGCTCATCTGATCCGCCGCGAAGATATTCCGCGTCTCCCGCAAAGACTTCCACGCCCACTCACGGCAGAACAGGATGAACTCCTGCAGAAGGAATTCCTCCGCCGCAACGATCTGGGTGGCAATGCCTTTCTGTTAATTCGCCACACCGGCATGCGCATCGGTGAGTGTGTCGATCTGTCCTTCGACTGCCTTCGCTCTATCGGCCCGAATCAATGGGCGGTTCACGTGCCGCTCGGCAAACTCAAAACAGAACGCATGGTCCCTGTGGATCCCTTTGTGTGTGATCTCGTCCGACGCCTCCAATTCTTTCGTTCTCTTGATCCGCTGCCTGCCGATGGACGGCTCCTGGCACGTCCGCGGAGGAAAGAAGCACTCGTTCGCCAACTCCGTGATTACTTGCATCAGGTCTGCCACGCACTGGGCCTTTCCACCCGCATCGTCCCGCACCAGTGTCGCCATAG
Organism: Bryobacteraceae bacterium; assembly: GCA_049509915.1. GTDB lineage: Bacteria > Acidobacteriota > Terriglobia > Bryobacterales > Bryobacteraceae > JBEKYD01. Next base: position 3,589 of record JBEKZL010000443.1, read on the forward strand.
CTATGCGACGGAAATGCTTCGAGCCGGTGTGGGCTTCCCCGCCGTAATGAAATTACTCGGCCACACTTCCCCAGAGATGACCATGCGCTATCTCGACGTGGCGTTGAATGACCTCCAGCGGGAATTCGACATGGCTCGTTCCAAACCTCGGCATATTGTTCCGCAGCCGAAGATCCCGTTCACTCCTCGAGCTGGCTTCGACGGCCTGATCGATTCATTGCTCGCTGCTCAACATGTGCTCGAGATGTTTCGGCGGACGCTGCCAAACGGAACTCCTCGCCGCCACCTGGACCGGCTCTCCAACCGGCTTACCAAAATCGTTACCGAAGCGCGCAAGCTCGCTACGCCCTGAGAATGGGCAGAGATTGGCCGGTTAAGCCCGT
>JBEKZL010000444.1:0-3966 GCA_049509915.1 Bryobacteraceae bacterium
CTTGGACAGGCCGCGACGATTCAGACAGGAGACCTCCACCCAGATAGCTCGCCGGAGTCTCTCCAAACCGAATGTTTTCAGCAGCCCACGCTACAGGTCTGCCCTGTCTTGGACAGCAGTGAGTTCGAACTGCATCCTCGGACGGCGAGAGCTGGGTGCAAAAGATAGACGCGGTAACGGCGGCCGTCAAACTAAACCCCGGCCCGACTGAGTCTGCGGCGGTACGGGATATGGCTATTCAGCGGGGCGCAGGCGCCCTGGCATCAGGATCCGCAAGCGGGGGCGCCTGCGGGAAAGCGACCGGCCAACGACCTTCAGTTCGTACCATGCGCCATCCTCCCTCCGCAGGTGTACATGACGCCCGGCCGCTGGCGATGCTCTGGTCGGGCTACCGGAGGCACTTCACCGAATTCGTGCAGACGCAGGCCATCTCGAAAACCGGCAACATCGCCGGCCCGTGGGAGCAACTGCCGCCGATCCTCACCGGCAACCGGGGGCATGGCATGCTCTTCGAGGCCTTCGATGGCCGCACGATGATGATCCTTCACAACAACCACGACCGCGAGTCCGCCTCGCGCGCGGAACTGCACGAGGCCGCGATTACCGAGGAAGGCATCAAGGTGCAGCGGCACCGCGGCAATCTGGACGGGGTGGCTGGGTAATCCGCGCCCGCTAAGAACAGGGAGCAGGAATGGAGAATCGGAAATTGCCCTCGGATTTCGGAGCGGCGCGGCCGTCACGACCGGATCTGTTGCGGCAGTGCGGCAAAGTCGTAGTGGGTGTGGCCGGGACGAGCCTGCTTCCGCCCGCGCAGCAGGCGAACCAGGAGGTCACGTATCCTTTCAAGGTCTGGCAGCTCAGTGGACAGGATGCGTACATCTATGCCGACCCAGCGAACAGGACGTACGATCGGACTACCACCGGCGCTCCGCAAGTCCGCATGAGCAAAAACCTGGTGGACTGGACCGGGCCCATCACCATGTTGACCAATCCGCCCGAGGACCAGCGATGGTTCTCGACCGAAATGCCATGGGCATGTGAGATGCATACTTACAAGGGTAAGTACTATATCTTTTACACCCGGCACAACAGTAGAACCATACTGGCAAAAAGCGAGCTGGCGGCGGAGGCGAACCCTTACTCTGTCTGGCAAACACAGAGCGCGCGCGCCACAGTAATTGGCGTGGCGGATTCGCCGCTGGGTCCGTTCAACGTGGTTGATAACCGCCGGCCAGCTTAAGATCCCGCTTCATGACGCTCGATGGCACGTTCATCGTCGATGAGGAAGGCCCCTGGGTAGGCCGCTACAGCTACGACGAGGTGCAGGCAATCTCGCGTTCGGGCCGCGTGCGCGGTGCGTGGGAGCAGGTGTACCGCGAGCCATTTATGTACGGGCATCGGGGCCATGGCAACCTTTTCCGGACCTTTGAAAGGAAGGACATGCTGGTAGTGATGAATCGCTCTGCCCAGGGCGGCCTCGGCAACGGAACCCGTTCGGAATACTACGATGTCGAGATCACCGATGAAGGGGTGAAGGTGCTGAAGCATCGCCAGGACCTGGATGGACAGCTCGGCCTATCACTCGAGGACAAGACGCCGCCCGATCTCTATCTGCCGCTTAACCAGGTAGTCGATGCCACGTCGCCCGCCGGCGCGCCGGTGAGTTACACGGCCATGGCCCACGATTGGAGGCAGGGACCCGTGCCGCTCAAAACCTCGCACGATTCCGGCTTCACTTCGCTATCTGCCGCGCTCGGTCGGCTGAAATTTCCCTTTGGCAATAGGGAGAATTTCGATGGGGTCGGGCCTGGCGTCCTGCGCCGGGCCGAGTCCGGGAAAGCGCTCAGCATTTCGCTCACGAATAAACTCCTCGCCAATGCGGAGCGCATTGCCGCAGTGATCGGTTCCTAACGCCATGGTTGGCACGAAGCGTGAGCGCATGATACATGAGGGGGAGTAAAACCCGAATCAACTTTTGCATTGGAATCGAACGGGAAAATTATGATAAGGACCTCTGTTTGGTTAGCAATTCTGGCACTTGCAACCGCTGAGTCGTCCAGGCAATATCAGTACCCGGAGTAGTTTCGCGATGCCAAGTTTGGCATGTCGGCGCACTGGGGGCCTCAGGCTGTGCCGCGCCAGGGCGACTGGTATGCCAAAAAATGTATATGCAAGATGTGCCTGGACGGGGTGGCAAAGCCGCCGCGCCAGATCCTGACAACGTTTACCACGTCGAAAACTACGGCCATCCTTCTAAGTTTGGCTATAAGGACATCATTCCGCTCTGGAAGGCGGAGAAGTGGGATCCAGATCAACTCATGGCCCTCTACAAGAAGGCCGGAGCGAAGTATTTCGTCAGCATGGGCACGCACCATGACAATTTCTTCCTTTGGAACTCGAAAATCCATCGCTGGAACGCCGTGCAGATGGGCCCCAAGAACGATGTGGTCGGACTCTGGCAAAAATCCGCGAAGAAACAGGGACTACGGTTCGGAGTTTCCGAGCATCTCGGGTTCCGGATGCGGCTCGGGACTTTGAGGCTTTCTACCAACAGCTTTGTGGCCACTGCCGCCGGCTCGATCCTGGTGGCGGCGGTCGACGGCAAGGGTATTCCCATGGTCAAGCCTTGCTGCCTACCACCCAGAGCGCGGCTGACCAAAGGGCAGAAGGCCTAAGAGCTGCAGTTTCGGGCCGCTCTTCGATGGCGAGGAGCGTTCCTCACTGACTTTGAAGGATCAGGAGTTACCGGCTGACCGCCTCGATAACCAGGGGAACACTGCCGATACAGCCGCTCGCGCCTCGACTGGTGAGAGCCTGAACGGTCAATTCGTGGGCGCCCGCGGGCACTCCGCGCAGGGTGACATGCGCTGACCAACCCGACATCTCCGCGAACGAGTACTGGGGAAACGACATCTTGACGTCGGGCCGGCTATGGTGCGGGCCCGCCACGGTTGCGAGTTTTCGGTCCAGGTACACCGATATTTCAACGATTCGGTCATTGCACAGGGCCCACCCCGCCGTTCCGACCTCTCCATTAGCCGCCTGGCCGGGTTGCGGAATATCGATGCAACCAAAAGGAAGTTGGGCGCTTCGCCACTGCCCTGGAAGGGCATGACGAACGCGGGCCAACGGCGCTTGCCAGTACCTGGTAATCAACGGTGGCCGCTTGCCCGCCCGCCACCCTTTACGGAAATTGGCAAAGCGAAATGCGAGGACATCGCTCGCCCGCAGCTTCGGTACACGCCTGCCGGCGACCATCGAGTGTAATCGGACGCCGCTCAGGGCTCGCGCGGTGTAGACAATCGGCTTCCGCGCCTTGACCAACACGCCCGGTTCAGACGGATCCGGCACAAGCGCTTCGATTTGAAAGTCCGACAAGATCTCGCGCATGTCGGCGATTTCGTATCGCCAATAGTCGTGTGGATATCCGTGATAGGGAAACCCGAGCGACCGCGTAGTAAGCAGCAAAACGCCATTCGGCCGCAGAAGAGACTTGAAATTGCTAAAAACTCTTTGCCAGTCGCGCACGTGTTCCACCAATTCGGTGGAGATCAACAGATCGAAAGCGGCGTCACCGAACCGCATCGGCAACCCCTCGGCGCGCCCCACTTCATCTACGCCCGGCCCGGATTCCAAGTCGACGCCGATGTACTGCGACGGCGCCAACCCCTCCACAAAAGAGCGTAACGATCCGTTGACGTTTCGTGCGCCGACTTCGAGAACCGCCTTTCCGCGCACATCCTCATCAGTCAATTGCGTCTGTCCGAATTACAGGCACGCGATGTTGCACATAACGGCTCGTTACGAACGCCGGCCATTCGGCCGAATCGGCAGACCGGCGAGATCTCTAGCAGGATGCTGAAAAATAGCCCGGGGCGGAATTCAGTGTCCTTCCCGCTTTTCTTTCAGAAGCTCCCTGGTGTTTCGCATAACAGCTCTGCGTAGGGGGATACAGACCCAAAACGC
>JBEKZL010000445.1:0-3935 GCA_049509915.1 Bryobacteraceae bacterium
GACTCCACTGGAAATCAGCTTCTGAGCCCGGAAAGTTGAGAATCAGCTTCCGATGCTGGCGCAGTGAGCGGGCGATCTTCCTCATGGGCTCGATGCGGGAGCGCATTGTCTGCTGACACCACTCGTCTAGGAACTTGCCGGCCCAGGCGGGCGAAGTGTAATCCCAGATGCGCGACTGATCGTTACCTATCTCGCGGCGAACGGTCGATGCCGCCGTTGTTCCCCGTCGCTCGCTGCTGGGACTGCTGCCATCTTAGTGCGCCGCGCGTCGAAGGCTGGAACGGGCCGGGCCGAACATATTGAACAACGAGAGGTATTTACCGTCTTTCAAGTCGATCTGGCCCCAGATCCACCTTTTTTCCTTGCATCCGGAGCGTCTTGTCGGCATTGGGGATGGGTTGGCTGACCTACTTGTACGACCCGCTGGCATCACCGAATTGCTGGCTAAATCGTGAGTTTCGCCGTTGTCGTCGGGTTCTCAAATAGGCTGTCGCTTCTGGTGTTTGGTGTGAATGAGCAGCGCTGGACGGAGTAGGCAAAGGCAGCAGGGCAATGAGGCACACATAAAATCCAATCAGGAGACTTTCCAATGAAACACAACACCATGTTGACCGTCGCATCTCTGCTCTCGCTCCTCTTCCTGACGCTTCACATTACGGACGACATCGTTCGTGGGATATCGAAGGCAGAGAGCTCAAACACTGCGCTGCTCGTCCTCGCGGTCTTCCTGTACGGGACCCTCGTGCTCCCCGAACGGCGATCGGGGCACGTCATCATGCTGCTCATCGGACTGCTCGCAGCAGCCATGCCCGTCATGCACATGAGGGGGGCACATTACGGCGAGATCGCCAAATCCCCCGGCGGCTTTTTCTTCGTCTGGACACTCTGGGCCCTCGGCGGGCTGGGGGGCTTCACCTTGATCCTCTCGGCGCGCGGACTGTGGGATCTGCGACGGAGTCGGCCCCAGTAGTCCAGGGCAACGCTCGCTCTAACCCCATGGAATCAAACAATATAAAATTACGGCACCCCCCCAAAAAAATCGCCGGAATCACTGGCCGGCGAGCGCCTCATTTTTCATACATCTCGATGGGCGCGCGCCCTGCGCGCCGTGGCGGATCACGCATGTCGGCACCTCTCCATCCCTATCGAAACAAACACCCAATGCCATTCGCTAACCTGAATCCCCGCCGCTTCCGTGCTATCCTCACGTCGGGAATGAAGTCGCACACCGAACCCGATACGCTATGCAACTCCTTGCAACATCCCGAGCCGAAACCGATTCGGTAACCCGACTCCCGCACGCCCTACCACCCGCACCGTCGCCAAATGGCTTTACTTTCCCAGCAGGCGTTGATTTCAAAGGACTTATTGGCTTCGGTCGTCCAAAAAGGCCCCCCACCCCACGCGCACCATTCTGCACCATTTCGCCCCATTGTGCACCACTCGGGCCCAACCACCGGCGCCAGAGACCCCGGTCCGGCCGCAAGATCCAGGCGACGCAATTCCGTCGTCCATGGCCCGCCTTAACAATCCGCGCTCTCGCCCGTCAAATGCTCTTAGAGGGGATAGAGATCTGACCCACGCCATTCGCCGGCTGAGCAAATCGCCTGCCTTCACAATCGCCGCTATTGTCTCTATAGGGCTCGGCATCGCTGCCAACGCGACCATCTTTTCCATGGTCAGCCGCTTCGTCCTGCGTCCCGCACCTGTGGGCGACCCTGGCACCTTGATGGCCGTCCACACCACACATCAAGGGGAATGCTGCAACGCCTTCTCCTGGCCGCTCTTCGCCGACCTGCGCGCGCAAACCAAATCGTTCTCGGGAGTCACCGGCGTTTACGAGTTGCTGCCCGCCTCAATCGGAGGTCAAGGCGAGCCGGAACGCGTGTGGGGCCAGGCCACCACTCCCAACTTCTTCGATGTGGCGCAACTGGGCATGACGCTGGGCCGCGGCTTCACCCATGCCGAGGAACGCCTGCCCGTGATCGTCCTCGGCCACGGTCTGTGGCGACGCCGCTTCGGCGCCGATCCGGCCATCGCAGGCAAGCACATCACGCTATCCGGCCGGCCTTTCACTGTGGTAGGGGTGGCGCCGCCAGGCTTCCGCGGCCTGGACATCATCCTCGATTGCCAATTCTGGGTCCCGCTCGGCAACCTCGACCAGCTCCTGCCCAACACCGGCAACTACCTATCGCGCGACTACCACTGGATCCAGGTTGCCGGACGCCTGCAGCGCGGCGTCACCCGGGCGCAGGCCGCCGCCGAGCTCGCCGTCATCGCCCGGAATCTGGGCCAAACTTATCCCGAAACCGAGAAGGATGGCGGATTCCGCTTCGAACCCGCCGGCTCGCTGCCCCCGCGCGATCGCGGCGCTGTGATGATGTTCCTCACCGCCCTGACGGTGGTGGTGCTGCTGGTTCTCGGGATCGCCTGCGCCAACGTCGCCAACCTGCTTCTGGCACAAGCCTCCGGCCGGCAACGCGAGATGGCGGTACGGCTCGCACTGGGCGCTACGCGAGGCCACCTGATGCGTCAAATGCTCACCGAAAGCCTGCTGCTGGCGCTCGGGGGTGGATTGCTGGGCGTGGCACTCTCGCTGTGGGCCACACAAGCTTTGTCGGCCTTCCGTATTCCCGCGCCGGTGCCGCTCGATCTCAATGTCACCGTCGATTGGCGGGTGCTGCTCTACACCTTAGCGCTCAGCGCCGGCACCGGCCTGATATTCGGGCTGGCCCCGGCGTGGGCCGCCGCGCGCCCCATCCTGTCAAATGCGCTCAAAGGCGAGGACCTGCTGGCGCGCCCCGGACGCCGCTGGACCTTGCGCAACGTGCTGGTGGTGTCGCAAGTGGCCATGTCGCTGGTGCTGCTTTGCGCCACCGGACTCTTCCTGCGCAGCCTCGAAAGCGCCTCCACGATGGAGATCGGCTTCCGCCCGCGCGGCATCCTGACAATGTCGGTCGATCCGCGGGTGCACGGGTACACGGCCGCGCACACCACGCAGTTTCTCAATGAGTTGCGCAGGCGCGTGGCCGCTCTTCCCGGCGTGGTTTCCGCCGCGTGCACCGACGGCATGCCGTTGTCGGGCGGACACCGGAGCGACGGTTTGGTTGTGGAGGGACGGCCCAACACCGGCGGTCCGGCTCCTACCGTGGAACTTTACATGGCCAGCCCCGGCTACTTTGACACCTTGGGCATTCCGCGCATCGCCGGACGCGATTTCGGCAACGAGAGTCCCGTCGGGCCGATAGCCGCAATCGTCACCGAGGAGTTCGTCCGGCGCCTGTTCAAGAACGAAAACCCCATCGGGCAGCGCGTTACCGGCGGCGGCGCTACCTACCAGATCGTCGGCGTCGTCAAAGATATTATGTCGCGCACCGTCGGCGAGGATGTCAGGCCGGTCCTGTTCCGCTCGCTGGAACAGAGCGTCGCGGGCGACCCATCCTTTGTCGGATATTCGGTGGTGGTTCGCGCGGCGGGATCGCCCGCGGCGCTGGCGGGAGCCGTACGCCGCGAGATTCATTCGCTCGATCCCACCCTGGCCGTCTACAACACGGAGACCATGGAAGAACATCTTCGCAGCGCGCTGTTCCTGCCGCGCCTGGCCGGAACACTGTTTGGTGTGTTCGGCGCCGTCGGCCTGGTACTGGCCGCCGTGGGACTGTATGGCGTGATGAGTTACTCGGTTAGCCGGCGAACGCGCGAGATCGGTATCCGCATGGCGCTGGGCGCGCAGGCGGGCCAGGTCCGCCGGTTGGTGGTGCGGCAAGGCATGTTACTCACACTGATCGCCATGGGGCTGGGACTGGCCGCCGCGTGGGCCGTGGCTAGGTTCTCCGCCAGTTTCCTATATGGAGTTCGCCCGCACGACTTAGTCACTTTCACTGGAGTGCCGCTGTTTCTAGCCGTTGTCGCGTTCCTGGCGTGCTGGATTCCTT
>JBEKZL010000446.1:0-3921 GCA_049509915.1 Bryobacteraceae bacterium
GCCATCGCCACCAATTCCGATGAAGCCGGGCCTGGCCCATCCATCGTTCAGGGCGATCACAGCTACGTGGAAATCAAGAGCTTCGTGGTGACCCCGCTGATTCGCTGACCGGGGCAGGGAGGAGTTCCGTCGCGCCTGAATGGTCGTGTTAACTGAGCTTAACCGGTAGCCGTGGAGATGGTTCGCCCCGGAGGTCGGTACCGCGCCTGCGCCGGACCTCGGCGTGGTACAAAGAGGACACTATGAAGTCAGTTTCGACACTCCTGACGCTGGCGGCCCTGACGGCCGCCGGCGCGTGCGCGCAGATGAGCCAGCCGATGGTCGGTGAGAACGCAACGAAGATTTCCGACCACGTCTGGGCGATCATGGGCTTTCCCAACATTGCCATTGTCGTCGGTAACCGGGCTACGCTCGTCGTGGACACGGGCATCGGCGCCAAAAATGGGGCCACCGCCGCGCGCGTGGCCGGCAAACTCGCGCCTGACAATCGGAAACTGTTCCTCACTACCACTCACTTCCATCCGGAGCACGCCGCCGGTGAACCCGGCTTTCCTTCCACTACCATTCTGATACGGAACGTGATGCAGCAGCAGGAAATGGAAAAGCACGGGCAGGAGATGATCGATATGTTCAGCGGGAATTCGGCGCAGAATAAGGAGTTGCTCGCAGGCGTAGTATTGCGTCCGCCTGACATAATCTTCGACCGGGAAGCGACGATCGACCTGGGCGGTGTCACGGCCCGCCTGCTCTGGTTCGGCGGGGCCCACACCAAAGGCGACGAACTGACATTTGTCGAACCAGACCGCACGTTGATCTCGGGTGACGTGGTGCAGAACAAGACCATGCCAAACATCTTCGGCGACGGCGGCACACCTTCGAGCTGGCTCGCCGTGCTGGATCAGGTTGCCGGCCTCAACGCGGCGCACGTCCTACCGGACCATAGCGCTCCCGGCGATGCTTCGCTGGTGATGGCGGAACGGAACCTGATTTCTGAAATCCGCACGCAGGTTCTCTCGCTCAAGCGCCAGGGCTTTTCGGCCGACGATGCCGGCAAACAAGTCAGCGCCACCCTCAAAACGGAGCATCCCGACTGGCGCAATACCAACGCCGCCGGATTTGTCAAAAGCGTTTACGCCGACCCTCAATAGGAAACGATGCTGGTGCTCCAGCGTTACTCGCCATCGCTTCGCCGGCGCCCAACCGTGATAGATTTCCCGGGGGGAAGGGAAATGTGGCATATGCATGATCGAAAAGGTTTGGCCAGGGGCCTCGCATTAGCGAGCCTGAGCGCGCTGGCCACACTGGCTATGGCGCAAGGTCCGGGCCAGGGACAGCCAGCCGTGGCGCTCATGGTCCATCAAATGAAGCCCAACGTCTACTGGATTGAAGGCGGTGGTGGAACCAGCGGCGTCATCGTTGGGACAAGGGCGTGATCGTCCTCGACGCCAAGACGAGCGTGGCGGGCAGGAAGGAACTATTGAACGATATCGCAGAGATCAACCCGAAGCCAGTGACGACCGTCATTCTCCACACAGCGACGGAGACCACGTCAACAGACTGACGGCGTTCCCACCAGTGTTAAGGTCATCGCGCTCGCCGCGGGCGGCCGGGGGCCCGGCTGATCATCTCCCCTCGCAGGTGGTCTCGAAGAGCAAAGAGAGGCTCAAATCAATGGCGTGAAGCTGGAGCTCTATCATTGGGCGCCAGCGCACAGAAGTGGCGATCTGGCGTTCTGCCGACCTTAGAAGTGTTCGATGGGGACGCGGATAGCGGCCCCTGACAGCCCCTGAAGCGGCTCCGGCGTATAGTATTGATAACTGGAGACCAAACTTTGAAAAGACGCGCTCTCGCCGTCTGCTTAGCAGCCGTCACCCGTGTGGTATTGGCACAGAGTCCGGTCGGATACCACTTGCGGTACAGCCAATCCGTGGCCGAAACCGTGTCGGTCACCGTGACTCTTCCGGAGCCGGCGAAAACCCCAGCCGCTCTGGTCATGCCACGGAGCTATCCAGGCGGCTATCAGCAGGTGCCGTACGATTCCTTTGTAACCGGCATCGCCGCCCTCTCGCCTGGAGGAAAGTCGTTGCAAGTGGTGAAAGATGCCGATGGGCCTCGCTGGAACCTCGGACAACCCGGCGGCACCGTGCAACGAATCGAATACCAAGTGAATCTGGGCCGGATGGAGATGCAGATCCATGACGCCGTCTCGACCTCCAAGGTTCGCAAGGGTTACGTGGGACTCCTGGGATACTCCGTATTCGCTTACGTGGAAGGTCTCGCGGATCGCGAGGTGCAGCTGCAAGTGGATGTCCCCGGCGGATGGCCGGTGCTCTCCACCCTCGGTCCGGCAGTCCCCGCACTGAAGACCACCACCTCGGCGGCCGCCACGGACTATTACGCGCTGTCCGATTCCGAAGTTTTGATGGGTCCCGATCTCCGGGTGGCGAGACTCGAGGGCAAGATCCCGCTGTTGATGGCGGTCTACGCCGAAGGCGCGGTGGATATGGATCTGGAAGGCCGCCTGGCGCGTGAGGCGCTCGATAGCGTGCAGGCATATTTCGGCGACACGCCCATCCCTCAATACACGGTCCAACTGGAATTGCTCCGCCCGCTTGCCGATCACGATTACAACTTCAGCCAAGAGCACACGGACAGCGGGACATTCAGCCTTTCTGTAGACGCCGCAATCACCGCGCAATCGCCGGCGCAACTACTTAGCCGGACGCGGTTCAACTACGCGCACCATATGGCGCACTCCTGGATTCCGAAAGTGGCTTACGGGGCCGGCTACCGCCCGTTTACGTGGGAGATGACGCCGGTGATCGATACCATCTGGTTCAATGAGGGCTTCGGAAGATACGCCGCCATCGCAGCGGTTGCGGGCGCCATGCCGGCTGCCGAAGGCACGGCGTTTCGCGGTCGCCAACTTGCGGCGCTACGCACCATAGTGGATGCGGCACCTCCGTTCCTTCGCCGGATGCCCCTGACCGTGTTGTCTCGCGAAGCGTCGTTCCTTTATTCGGCGGATTTCAGGACCGGCCGCAATGTTTTCTCTCGCGGCGCGTTAATGGCGGCCGAAATTGACGACCGCATCCGCTCCCAGACGCAAGGAAAGAAATCTCTCCGCGATGCCCTGCGCTGGCTGCTGCGCTGGAGCACGGAGAATCGCAAGCCGTTCCAGACCGAGGATCTCCCCCGCTATTTCGCCGCCGCGACCGGCGTGGAGGTGAGCGATATTCTAGAGCGCTGGATGGAGCCCCTGGAACAGTGATACAACTGGCCTATGTCCAAGCGCCGTCTGTGTTGGTTATTCTGCGCCGTACTCGTCTCCGCGCGGGCTCAAATTCGGCCCACGGAGCACCAAGTGAAACAACTCAAGGTGACCCTCCTCAGCACCATGCTGGCGGGTTACTTGAAGACACCGTGCCGGAGGATCAATCGGTGGTGGTGAGTCTATCACGTGGGCCGGGCATTCTATGAGGAAACCACCGGTGTGCTGGGAAGGGCGGGGATTTGCTTGGCCGTTCCCGGGACCTACGGGTCCACGGCCTGGCTCGCCCCGGCGTATCCATGGCGGCTCTCCCTGCTCTTCCGTGTTTTCGGCATCCTATTCGGAGTCCGCGGTGCTGGCCGCTCTGCTCATCAACAGCTTGCTCTCCGCTGCAACCTGGTGGTCTAGGCGGGGCTAACCGCGAAAAGTGCCGCCCCCAGATCAGACAAGCCGGGTTGCGCAATGCCAGCGCGTCCGCTCCTCACCGCCCAGGCGAGACTTGAGGCGCCCTGCAGGCGTCGCAACGAATAGACCGAAGTTCCCGCTCTTTATGATGCATTTTCCCGCGTAAGGCCTTGAAAAGCTTGGTTATAGAGATTTGCGGCGATGCGATTGTGTACCCATGTAAAGAAGGTAATTTACTCTTGTGT
>JBEKZL010000447.1:0-3891 GCA_049509915.1 Bryobacteraceae bacterium
TGGTTGGGCGCAAAGGACGTCCCCATGACTTTGATTCTGGCGGACGAGGCGGAGCCCATTCATAGCGCGATTATTCGCAAGGAGGCCTGGACCCTCGACCCGGTCCGCCGTTTGCGCACCGCCGCCGACAAACGCCTGAAGGAGGGCCCCTGGAGCGTCACTCCCGACCGGCCCCAGGGCGTCGACATCGACCCGCACGATTACTACAGCCAGGCGCCTTACTGGTGGCCCAATCCGGACGACCCCAACGGACCCTACATCCGCCGCGACGGACACACCAACCCGGACCGTTTCCTCGCCAATAAGAACGCTTTGAACAGCATGTGCGACGCCGTTTTCAGTCTGGGCACGGCAGCCTATCTGCTCGACGACCCGCGCTACGCCAAACGCGCTGCCATGGTCATCAACGTCTGGTTTGTCAACCCCAAAACCCGCATGAACCCAAACCTCGAATACGCCCAGTCCGTGCGCGGCCTGGCTGAAGCGCGCGGAGGCGTCCTCGACGGCCGGGTTTTCATCCGTGCCGTGCAGGGCATGGAGTTTCTGGCCCTTACCGGAACCTGGGATGCTAAGGACCAGGCCGCCGTTCACCGTTGGTTCGAGGACTACCTGCACTGGCTGACCACCAGCAAACGTGGCGAAGACGAAAAGACCAGCGGCAACAACCTCGCCTCATGGTGGACCGCGCAGGCTGCCGCCGTGGCTTCATTCCTCGAGGATATACCTGCCGAAACCGCCATCTTCCAGTATTATCGGGACCAGGTTCTTATCCGGCAGATCCGCACCAACGGCAGCGCCCCGCGCGAGGAAAGCCGTACCCGCTCGCTCTCCTACTCCGCTTTTAACGCCGAAGCCTATGTCATGACATGCCGCATCGCCCAGGTGCAGGGCGTCGATTTGTGGAGCGTCCGCGCTCCCAACGGCGCTTCGCTGGCCACCGTGATCGGCTATCTGGCACCCTATTTTCAAGACCCCAAACGCTGGTCGAAAGATCAGATCATTGCCTTCGATAGCGACGGCCTGTACTTTCTGGCTTTCGCCGCCATGGGGTTTAAGAAACCCGACTACGCCGGGCTCTATCATCAACTGGAACGTCCGGAGGGCGCCTGGCTGAGCTTTGTCGATCTTCTCCTGGCCCGCTGGGAAGACGCCGCCCATCAGACGCGCCATTAACGGGGAGTTGCGAATATGAACGGAAACGCCTTAGCGGCGACCGGGCTGGTATGCAGTCTGGCCGCGGCAAGCTTGGCGGCGGACTTTCCCCGCGCCGAGATTTCGAACGGCACTATCCACGCCGTCCTTTACCTTCCCGACGCCCAGCGCGGCTATTATCGCGGCACGCGCTTCGATTGGTCGGGCGTCTTCGCCAGTTTGGAGTACCAGGGCCACAATTACTACGGGCCGTGGTTTCAGCGAATGGACCCGAAGGTCCACGACTTCGTTTACGACGGTCCCGATATCGTGGCAGGTCTCGCCAGCGCCATCAGCGGACCGGTCGAGGAATTCTCGAGCGGCGGCAGCACCCTAGGGTACGACCAGGCCAAACCCGGCGATACGTTCGTCAAGATCGGCGTGGGGGCTCTGCGCAAGCCCAACGAGCCGCGCTACGACCACTACGAGGCATACGAGGTGGTGGACCCCGGCAAGTGGAACGTTCGCAATGGACCCGATTGGGTCGAATTCACACAGGAACTCAATGGGCCTGCGGGATACGCTTATGTGTACCGCAAGACCATCCGCCTGGTGAAGGACAAGTCGGCGATGACCCTCCAGCATAGCTTGAAGAATACCGGCCGCCGGAAGATCGAAGCCGACGTATACAATCACAATTTTCTGGTCCTGGACGGGCAGCCGACCGGCCCGGACTTCGAGATTTACTTTCCCTTCCAGGTTCGCTCCGCCAAGCCGCCCAATGAGGAACTGGCGGAGATTCGCGGCAAGCAGATCGTGTACCTGAAGACCCTCGTGAACAAGGACACGGTTGCGGCTGGCATCCAGGGGTTCGGCGATAGCTCGCAGGACTACGACTTTTCCATTGAGAATCGGAAACAGGGCGCCGGCATGCGGGTCACCGCGGACCGCCCGCTGTTACGTGCGGCTTTGTGGTCGATCCGCTCGGTAATCGCCGTGGAGCCGTATCTTGGGATGTCGATCGAGCCGGGCGGCGAATTCACGTGGGCGCAGACCTACAACTTCTATACCATCGGCTCCGTTTCCGTTCCCCGAAAATGACCGGTCTTCGTAGCCGTTCAGCGCCAGTTAGGGAACGGGTTCGCGCGCGATTGGCGGCAGCAGTCGATCAGGCGGGGCACCTCGGCGCGGCGCTCATACAGGCGTTCCAACAGATCTTCCAGGGCGGCTTCCTCGCCTTCGATCCAGTCCGGCGGGATGGACTTCCAGGCGCGGTCGATGACTTCCTCGGGGAAATGCACGACTTGGCCCAGCCAGGGTTCGAAATCTTCTTCGGAACGGACCGAGGCGTATACCGAGTGCCGCGGGTAGAGGCCCTGATAGGGTGAATCGGTGAAGGTCCATTTCGGGCCGTTGAAGACGAAACCGTGGTCGATCATGCGGGCGACAAAGGCCGCCGAGCTTGGCCCGGAATCCTCTCGCCGCACCCTGGCGCGATAGAAAACGCTCTGCCGGCCGTCGATATTCGACACCCATTGGTCGAACACCAGGATGGCGCGAAAGTCGGCCAGGTTGGCAACTGAATCGAGCAGCGCGTCGGGAAGATAATCGTATACCGGGGTGCGCGCCGGGTCGCCGGGATAGCGCGAGCCGAAATGCCAGCCCGGCTGCACCGCGACAGCCTTTCCTCCAATCGTGAACTGTACTTCGGGATTGGCGCGGAGGAACTCCGGTTCGACCCGCACCAGGGCGGTCGCCGGGACCGCGATTCTGAGGTAGTCTAACAGGGCCGCGGCCACGAGTTCGTTTATTAGTACGCGCGGGTGTTGAGGGTTATTTCGGAACTTCACGACGTACCAATGACCATCATCGGCTTCCAGAAGCTGGCCCTGGGCGCCTCCTCGCATCTTGCGGACATGGCGGACTGCGCTGATCGGCATTGCGGGGGAAATGCTGTAACCTAGAGTTGTATCACACGGAGGAATCGAAACCGGATGCCTGACTTGGAACCGAAACAAGACGCTCCAGATAGCTCCGCGCCCCCGAAGGGCGGCAAGGACGAAGTGGCCCTGGAATTGATGAAGTTCATCACCCTGCAAACCGGCTACGGCAGAGCCGCGCAAGCTTCCGCTGGCTTTTCCGGCAAGCCTGGCACGCACTCGCCGGAAGAGCACGCCGAGGGTTTGCTGGAGCTATTCCGCCGCTGCCGCAAAGTTGTGGGTGAGGAAAAATGAAGCACGGGACGGAGCGGCAAACCCCGTCCCGATAGAATCGATTACTTCTTGCCGCCCTTCTTGGCTGGAGCTTTCTTGGCCGGGGCTTTCTTAGCGGGGGCTTTCTTGGCCGCTTTCGCGGGCGGCGGTGGTGCCTTCTTGACTGCCTTCTTCACCGGCGCCGGCTTCTTGGCCGGAGCGGGGGCTTTTGCCGCCTTCTTGGCAGGCTTGGCCGGTGCTTTCACCGCGGCCTTCCTGGCTGGAGCTGCTTTCGCCGCAGGTTTCTTGGCGACAGCCTTCTTCACCGGCTTCTTGGGAGGCGCGGGCGTGGCTTCCGCGACCGGCGTTTCCTTGGCGGCAGATGGGGCAGCCGCTCCCGGAACGGTCTCGACCACTACCTCCACGATCTCTTCCTCGTCGTCCTCGTCGTCCTCAAATTCATCGAGCTTGGAATCTAGTTCCTGTTGCTCTTCGTCTTCGTAATCGTGAAAATCCTCCATCTCATCCTCGCTTTTGGCAATCGATCGATCCGGATCAAACATTCACC
>JBEKZL010000448.1:0-3757 GCA_049509915.1 Bryobacteraceae bacterium
TTTCGACCTTCTGAAGGTCACCTGCCGAGCATAGTGTACCCAGTAGGCCACAGTCACAATCCGCTCTATTCCCCAAATAATCAGCTACTTCCAGCTCATCGAGAGCGGGAACTTCGGACTAGCCTGGCATAGCCGGAACCGAACAGGGAGTTCGGCAATGGCGTCGGCGGCGCTCCCTCGCGGTCGCTGCTCGGTATGGACCTAAAGTTCGCCAGCCGGTCCGCCGATCCACTATTCGTGAACCCAGCTTTGTGCATCCTCCTGATGGGCATCGCCTTCGGGCAGCAGGCTACCCCGAATGCCGCCAATAATCCGCAGCGCGCCGCCATGAACAAGCAGATCGAAGCGGTGCGCCGGCAAGCAGCGGCTCTTGGCCTGCGCCTTCAGCTTTGGGGCCCCGGTCCCGCTCCCCTTCCCGCCATCGCCGAGCCTCCTGCGTACGCTTGTCCGCCCATCCCGGACGAAACGGTTTCGCCCATTCTCCAAAGCGCGTCCAAAGCGCAGTCCGTGGACATCTCTCTGCTGCGCGCCGTGATCGGCCAGGAATCCGCTTTCCACCCCTGCGCCGTGTCTTCCAAAGGGGCGCAGGGCCTGATGCAGCTCATGCCCGAAGTGGCTTCCCGCCTGGGCGTGAAAGACGTTTTCGATCCCAGACAGAATGTGGAGGCTGGCGCCCAGTATCTGAAGGAGTTACTGGGCAAATACAAAGGAGATCTATCGAGAACTCTGGCCGCGTACAATGCCGGCCCGACCGCGGTCGATCAGGCCAACGGGATACCCGACATACCCGAAACCCGCCAATACGTGGAATCCATCCTGGGCCACCTAAACGCCAAATCGCCTCCGGATACCGCCAAGTAGCTAACTTACTTCGGAGTTGGCCGTCCAACCTGCAATACTGACATTGAAATGCCCAAGATCCTGATTGCCGGGGGAGGACTGGCGGGGCTCGCGGCCGCGGCTGCGCTGGGCGGCGCCGGCTTTGAGGTGGAATTATTCGAAGCTCGCCCCTTTTTGGGCGGCCGCGCTACTTCCTATGAGCTGCCTCCCGCCGCCGGAGAACCCGCCGAAACCATCGACAACTGCCAGCACGTGCTGCTGCGCTGCTGCGTCAACCTGCTCGACTTCTACACCCGCCTTGGCGTCCGCGACCGGATTCGGTTTCACCGCGAGTTTTACTTCCTCGAGCCCGGCGGCCGCGTGTCGGTCCTTCGCCGCGGCCGCCTCCCTGTGCCTTTTCATTTCGCCGGCGCGTTCCTGAAAATGCACTGCCTTGGCCGCGGCGATAAGATCGCCATCGCGCGCGCCATCGTCGCGCTGCGCCGGGAACACTCCCGCCGCGCCAACCTGGGCCGTATCAGCATGCTCGACTGGCTGCTCGAAAAGCGCCAGACGCCGCGCGCCATCGACCGCTTCTGGCGCCAGATTCTCGTAGGCGCGGTCAATGAGGATCTCGACCGCATGGCTGCTCTCCACGGCTTTCAGGTCTTTTGGCTGGGTTTCCTGGCTCGCCCGGACGCGTATGAAATGGGCGTTTCCGCCCTCCCCTTAGGTGAGCTTTACCAGGCCGGGGCCTTGAGCCGCTTTCCCAACATCAAGATTCATTTCCGCCAGCCCGTGGATCGCATCGACGCTCAGGGCGTCGCCATCGCCGGGCAGACGTTTCCGGGCGACGCCATCATTTGCGCCCTGCCTTTCGACCGCCTCGCCGCCCTTGGACTGCCGGCGCCCCCCCTCCAGCATTCCCCTATCACCGGCGTACACCTCTGGTTCGACCGAGAGATTACCACCCTGCCCCACGCCACTTTGCTCGACCGTACCATGCAGTGGATGTTCAACAAGGATCGCGGCCGCTACCTCCAGCTCGTCGTCAGCGCCTCTCGCGACCTTACGCCGCTCTCCCGCAATGAGATCGTAGACATGGCCATCGGCGACCTCCGCCTCTATTTCCCCCGCGTCCGCGAGGCCACTCTCCTCAAGTCTCACGTGGTCAAGGAGCAGCGCGCCACGTTTTCCGCCACGGCGGAGGCCGAACCGCTCCGTCCGGCCACCGCCACCCACATTCCTAGCTTGTTTCTCGCTGGAGATTGGACACGCACCGGGTGGCCGGCCACCATGGAGGGCGCGGTGCGCAGCGGTTACATTGCCGCTGAGGCCGCCGCCTCCTTTTTGGGACGGAAGGCGGAATTCCTGTTAAAGGATATCGCCTGATCCCAGGTCTACGGGAACTAGTTCGTTGGTACTAGGGTTGGGCCTGCCGATCCCGTGAGTTCTGATTGCGGTGATCGTAGAATCAGCAACTTGCCTTGCGTCGTGAAGGCTGACGCACGTACCGGGTAAACAGTAAGGATGTAACGAAAGCAAGCGTAGCCTGACCTTTGCCAGAGAGCTACACTGGCTTACGGCTAAAGCCTACCGAATCGATGCCGAACGAAACCATTCTGTTGGTGGATGACCTCCCGGCCAACCTCAGGCTGACGGCAATCGCACTTCGCTCCGAGGGGTTTCGCGTGCATCTCGCCTCTAGCGCCGAGCAGGCGATGACCATGCTGCAGACGCTCCGCCCTGACGCGCTCCTGGTTGACATCCAATTGCCGGGAATCAATGGCCTCGAGTTGGCCCAAGCCGTCAAACAGGACCCCCGCACAAAGGATATGGCCGTCGTAGCTCTAACGGCTTTCGGCAGCCGCGATTACGAGCAAGCCGCCGCCGCGGTGGGCTGCGACGGCTTTCTCACCAAGCCCATCGACACGCGGACCATCGGCGCGCGCATTCGCCAATGTATTCATAAAGAAAGGCGTCCCCAGCAATTGCCCGCGCCGCCGCCGGAGCCGCCGCGTCCGCGCACGCAGCCACAAACAGCTCCCTGTCTCGACGGTCTCGGGCCCGAAGTGGACAGTTTGCGGCACACGTTTCTCACCGACGGCATCCGTAAGTGCCGCCTCATGCTCGGGTCGCTTGACGACGGGTTCGATCGCAACCGGGCCAATCTCCTGGCCGAACGTTGGGTCGGGGCCGGTGCCGTGCTAGGCTATCCTGGAATTTCGTCGAAGGCTCAGTACTTGACCGAAGCGCTCGGGACCGCGCAGTACGATCGCAACCAGGTCCGCGACAACCTCCTCAACCTCGGGTCGGCATTTGCCGAGCCTCCGGAATCCGTCGAGCCCGTGCTGCCGGAATCGGTGGCTGCCCGGCTGGCCTCGAAGAAAGTCGCGCTCATCGGATTTGCAGACGACGAGGCCGACCGGCTCTGCGTCGCCCTCGACCGGGTTCGCGCCTCGGCGCGCCTGTTCTCCGCCGACGAACCGCTGGGCTCCCACGGCGTCGCCGTGTGCCAAGTCGTGCTTCTCCACGTGCGCCCGGAGACCGCCAAATCCGCGTGGCTGACGGAGGAATGGATCGCCCAGTGTGAGCAGGCCGTGGTGTTGGTGGGCTCGCGCGAGCAACTGCTGAGCTTCGACCCGGCGCCCCATTTCTGGGCGTGCGAACTGCTGATCGATGGCTGGTTGCCCGAAGAGGCCGTGATCCGGCTGACCGTGGCTCTCGAGCGCGTCGAAAAACTGCGCAGCGATTTCACCCCCGCCGTGAAGCGGGTCCACCCCAACCGGCCTCGCGAGGTCCTGATTGCCGATCAGGACATGGCCGTGCGCTTCCTGCTGCAGGCCGCCTTCGAACAATACGGCATCGTGTGCCGCACGGCCGAAACCGGAGGCGAGGCCCTGCGCATCATCCGCGATGAAGCGCCCCATGCCGCCGT
>JBEKZL010000449.1:0-6816 GCA_049509915.1 Bryobacteraceae bacterium
CGGTTGGAAGCTTCCACCGATCCCTACATTACGAAGTTCTTCAAACAACGGGAATAGCCGATGGCGGAACGTAGCAAATTACGGTGGTCCCAGTTGAAGGTCGGCCTGGTGTGCCTGGCCGGGTTCTTCATCCTCTTCGTCTTTATCTTTCTGCTCACCAGCAACCAGGACTTCTTCCACCGCACCGCCCTCCTCAAAACCTACATGGACGATGCCTCGGGCCTGGTGCCCGGCACCGCCGTTCGCCTCAACGGCATCACCGTTGGCGAGGTCGGGGAAGTGCGCCTCACCAATTCCGGCAACCCCAGGCGCACCATCGAATTCGATATGACGGTCCGCTCCGAATACCTGCCCCAAATCCCCGTGGATTCTGTGGTGGGCATCGCCGCCGTCAACCTGCTTGGCGATAAATTTCTCGACATCACCAAAGGCAAAAGCTCCCAGACCGTGAAAGACGGCGCGGAGCTGGCCGCCGCCGCGAGTAACGACATTCCCCAGTTGATGAACCAGATGGCCGTCGTCCTCAACAGCTTCACCGCCATCACCGGCCGGCTCGACAATATGCTGGCCCTCATCGAGCACGGCAAGGGCAACCTCGGTATGCTGCTCAACGACGACACGCTCATGAAAAGTCTCAACGGCATCGCCGCCGAGGGCCAGCAGTTGATGAGCGATATCCGCACCAACGATGGCACCGTACACCGCCTGATCTACGACCCCGCCCTCTACAACGAGCTGCGCGCTCCCTTGCAGCGCATCGACGCCCTTCTGGCCGATCTGCAGGCCGGCAAAGGCACCGCCGGCCTTTTACTCAAGGATCCCTCCCTGTTCGCCGAAGCCAACAAAACTCTGGCGGATATCCATCAACTCGTCAACCAGATCAACTCCGGCCAGGGAACGGCCGGCAAGCTTCTGAAAGACGACCACCTCTACACTCAGCTGGATCTGCTGGTGGGAAAGTTCAACGCGACCATGGATAAGATCGACTCCGGACAAGGCACGCTCGGCCAGTTCCTCACCAACCCGCGCCTGTACGAGTCGCTCACCGGCGCCACCCAGGAACTCCAGTCGCTGGCCAAAGATATGCGCGCCAACCCCAAGAAATTCCTCACCATCCGGCTGACACTGTTTTGACCGCCCCATTACACTTGTGGGACAGACCATCGTTTTCTGTGGTCTTTCGCTCTTCGGGCTTCCCCGTCGGAGCTTAATCCATGCCGCCTACGCTCCTGATAGTCAATGCGGACGACTTCGGCTTTACCCCCGACGTCAACCAGGGCATCGTCGACGCCCACCGGGACGGCATTCTCACCTCCACCACCCTGATGGCCAACGGCGATGCCTTCGACGACGCCATTCGCCTCGCCCGCCAGACTCCGGCCCTCGATATCGGCTGCCACCTGGTGCTGATCGGCGGCTATTCGCTCGTCACCGGCAAAGCTTACCCGCGAACCGTGGCGCAGTTATTGATCGCCTTGGCGCGGCGCGCCCTCGACCCCTACCAGGAATTCGCCGCCCAGGTGCGCCGCATCCGCGCCGCCGGCCTCGACCCGTCCCACCTCGATACCCACAAGCACACCCACCTGGCCCCGCCCGTCCTCGATGCCCTTGTGCGCGTCTCGGGCGAGTTCGGCATGCACTGGGTTCGCCGCCCCTTTGACGATCCCTTCAGCCGCCTCCCGGGCATCGCCCCCCCTGCCGCTGCGGCCGCCAGCCGCGTCTTCGCCCTCCTGCGCGGCCGCTTTCACCGCGTCCTCGCGCGCCACGGCTGCCGCTCCACCGACCACTTCGCCGGCTTTGCGATTACCGGCCGCTATCGAACCGCCGAGCTGGTGACGCTGCTGGAAGCGCTCCCGCAAGGCTCCACCGAGCTGATGTGCCATCCCGGCCACTGCGGCCCCGCTCTTCGTGCCGCCCCCACCCGCCTCAAGCAAAGCCGCCAGCACGAACTGGACGCCCTCGTCTCCGCCGAAGCCCGCACCGCCATCGCCCGCCTCGGTATCCGGCTGGTCCGCTACACGGATCTCTGACGTAGGACGGCCCTCCCACGGGTCTCAGCGCATCGCAGCGTTCGGAGTCACCGAGCGGACTTCGATTTCCCGCTCGTCTTCACCCACGGTGCGCAGGTGGATTTCGGTGCGCCGGGGCGGGAGCAGGTGGGGGAATCTCTCGCCCCATTCGATTAGGACGACGGCGTCGTGGTCGAAGATTTCTTCCAGGCCCAGCGTGGCCAGCTCGCGCTCTTCTTCCAGGCGATACAGGTCGACATGGTAGACCAGGCCGTTGCCGTATTCGTGGATCAGGGTGAAGGTGGGGCTGGTGACTTCCTCCGGCGCGGCCGCGCCCAAACCGCTGGCGATACCTTTGGCGAGGGTGGTTTTGCCGGCGCCCAGGTTGCCGATCAGCAGCACCACGCCGCGCGGCAGATCGGGCGCCAGGCGGGCGCCCAGGGCGATGGTTTCGGCGTCAGAGGCCGTGCGGTAGACCGGCACACTTCTCCCATGCGGCGGGCAGATAACCCACCAGATCGCGCGCGATGAGTCCCTTTTCGCCGAGCTCGCCGGCGGCCAGTTCGCCGGCCAGTCCGTGAAGGTACACGGCCGCGGCCACGGCCTGATCGGGATCGTCGGGAAACTGCGCCAATAACCCGGCGATGAGGCCGGTGAGAACGTCGCCGGAGCCGCCTTTGCCCATGGCCGGTGTGCCGGTGGGATTGATCCAGACCCGGCCGTCGGCGAAGGCGATCAGGGTTCGCTGGCCCTTCAGCACCAGCGTGACCAGGTTCTCGCAAGCGAAAGACCGGGCGGAATCCACCCGGCTGGATTGAATCTCGGCGGTCGATTTCCCCGTCAGGCGTGCCATTTCCCCAGGGTGGGGCGTGAGCACACGCACGCGCGCCGAATCGCCGCGAATCCCCGGCGCCAGTGCGTCGGCATCGAGCACCACTGGCTGCTCGCAATCGGCTAGCACGGTGGCGACCAAGGCTTTAGTTTCCTCCGAATGGCCCAAGCCGGGGCCCATCGCAATTACGGTCTTGCCGCGAGCCAACGCCGGGAAAGTTTGGTTGCTGAGCTGCTCAGTCATCAGCTCCGGCACTTCGGCGGCGAATCCCGGCGCGGCGTGAGATGCCACCGTAACCAGACCGGCGCCCACCCGCAGCGCGGCCAGCCCGCACAGCACCGCGGCGCCGCTCTTGCCCGGGCGTGGCCGAAGGTGCCTTTGTGTCCCGAGCGCGGCCGCGGCTCCAGCACCTTCGCAAACATCGCCGGCGTGAGCAGCTCCAGCTTGGACTCTTCGAGCAGATCGGGAGCGCTGCCGATGGGCGCGACGACCAGCTCTCCCACGCGGTCGCAATTGGGCGCCAGCGCGTGGGCCACTTTGGGCGCGGTGAAGGTGACGGTGGCATCGGCGCGCGCGCACTCGCCCGCCGGCTCGCCGGTATCGCTCGGCATTCCGGATGGAATATCCACGGCCACAACTTTGGCCAGCGGAAATCCGGAATTGATTTCGCGAATGCCATCGAGCACCGCTCCGCGAGCCGGCCCGTTCGTCCCCGTGCCCAGAATCGCATCGACGACAAGCGTGGCAAAGCGCGCTGCGGACGGAATAGCACGCTCCACCGAGCCACCGGCGGCCAGCAGCATGCGGTAGTTGGCAGCAGCCTCGCCGGCCAACTCCGAAGCGTCCGCCAGCAACACCACCCATAGGTCCGGGGGCTGAAAGCGAACGTGCAACTGGCGCGCGATGGCCAGCCCGTCGCCGCCATTATTTCCCTTGCCGCAAATCACCAGAATGCGCTGGGCGGCGAGCGGGGCGTAACGCTCCCCCAGAAACTCCACCACCCGGTGGGCGGCGTTCTCCATCAGCACCAGGCCGGGAATGCCGCGCTCGCTGGTGCGGCGATCCACCTCGCGCATTTCCGCCGCCGTGAGAACCTTCATAAACGCCGGGCAACCACCATGGTCATATCGTCCTGCAATTCGGAGGAGCCTGTCCACTGGTTTACGGCCTCCATGGTGCGCGCGATCAGTTCGGAGGAATCCGCCGCCGAATACTTCACCATCAGCTCCTTCAGGCGATCGTCGCCGAACATTTCGCCGTAGGCGTTTTCCGGCTCCACAATGCCGTCGGTATAGGCCACCAGCAGGTCTCCCGGGTCGAGCGTCACGCTGCGCTCCTGGTAGCGCGCGGAAGGGAACGCGCCCACCACGGTTCCAGTGGGCTCGAGCGAGGAAAACTCGCCGCCATGCAGCAGCAGCGGCGAGAGATGGCCGGCATTGGTATAGGTCAACGCGTGCGAAGTCTCGTCGTACAGCGTAAAAAAGAAAGTAGCGTATTTCTCGGGCGCCGTATTGGCGTAGAGCTGGCGGTTGAGGCGGCTCACCAGCGAGGCGGCGGAAAACGGGCCTCCGGCGCTCGTGCTCAACTGGGTGCGCATGATGGATTGGATCGCCGCCATCAGCAGCGCGGCGGAAATGCCTTTGCCGGCGACGTCGCCGATAGCGAAGGCCAGGGCGTTTTCCGACAGCGGCATGAAATCGTAGTAATCGCCGGAGACCATGCGCGCCGGATTGCACAGGCCCTTCAGCTCCAGCGTGCGGCTGGCGGGAACGTCCCTGGGGAAGAGCTGGTCCTGCACTTCGCGGGCGATGGTCAGCTCCGATTCCAGGCGTTCCTTCTCCTTGGCCACCAGAATCAGCCGGCCCAGGTTGGCGGTCATGGAGTTGAACGAGGACGCCAGTTCGGCAAGCTGGTCGCGGCCCTTCACCTTGATCCGGTGGGAAAAATCGCCCTGTTTGACGCGCTCGGTGCCGAGGTACAGCTCGTGCACCGCGCCGGTAATGCTGCGGCTGAGCTGCACTCCGGCCACCAGCGACGCCAGTTCCACCAGCAGGTACAGCACCGTGACCACGGCGAACGCCACCAGCCAGCCTTCCGCCCAATCGGGCTGTTGAAAGACTTTGGCCAGAACGGCCGAGGCGCGCGTGGCCACGGCCAGGATGAGCGGGAATTCGGCCCGCTTGTGAGGCGCCTCCCAGCGGAGCACCTCGGGTTGAAAGAAGCCGGTGAGGGAGAAATCGAACAGGCTGCGCGGATCCGGTACGCGGGTGCTGTGGTGGATGAGCGGCAGCAGTGCCACATCACCCAGACCGGGCACCAGTTGGGAAAGAACCTCGTGCGTGACCGGCGCCAGGACGGTGATCTCCGATTTGCCGTCCACCAGGTGCGCCCAGGCGTAGAGGCGGTCCTGGCCGCCTTCCCGTTTCACCACGAGGCCGGACGCGCGGCCCCATCCCGAAGGAGGGTGAGCGACCTTGGAGCCGGCGGGATAGCGAATCTCGCGTTCGCCGGTGATCAGCAGCTCGGCATTGGGAAACGCTTCGCGGCTCATCATGCCGAAGCGCATCAGGGCAGGGCCGGTATCCTGAATGGGCACGCGGAGCAGCG
This sequence comes from Bryobacteraceae bacterium, assembly GCA_049509915.1. Classification (GTDB taxonomy): domain Bacteria; phylum Acidobacteriota; class Terriglobia; order Bryobacterales; family Bryobacteraceae; genus JBEKYD01. The sequence goes on from JBEKZL010000449.1 coordinate 5,449, forward strand.
CTTCGGCCGGCCGCATCAGGCTCATCTCCCGGTGGCGCAACTCGGTATTCACCAGGTAGGCTGCCATCTGGCCGATCACCATCCAGCCGGCGATGCCGGCCAGCGACGCCACCAGCACGATGGGTACCACCGCGATGAACAGGTAGGCCGCGATCAGCCGGTTGCGCAGCCGCCAGATCGCCCGGCGCATCAGACGGCGGGCCAGTTGAAACGCCGCCGTAACGCCCGCCAGGAACGTCACGATTCCTGCCGGCCAGGCGAGGGTCGGCAAACCGATCAGGTAAAGCGCCAGGAAAAGCGCCAGCAAAACCAGAAAGGTGCGCTCGACGCGGCCACGCCGCCGCCACCACTTCGCGACACCTTTAGGCATAATTGTTCCGCTACGAAAAATCGATGGCCGCAATCACTATCTGCGGCAGGGTCTGGTCCCAGCTTTCCGGCACGTTGTCGAAAGCCAGGCGGAAAGGTTTGGTTTCACCGGGCGCCAGGCGGCCCTTTACGATGGCCACCCGCTCGCGCAGCACCACCTGCTGGTACGCATCGTAAAAGACACAATAGATGACGGCGGAGGCAATCACCCGATTGCCGGTGTTGCCCACATTGCCGGTGATCTCCACGATGGATTGCTTCAGGTAGCTCTCATGAGCCTGCATCTCGACGTGGGAAATGGGCAGAAAGCCGTTTCTCACGTAGGTGCGGGCGTCTCCGGTAAGCGGCGGAGGAGGAGCGGCAGGCTGGTTGGCGGCGCGATTCAAATAATAGAAACCGCCAAGCCCCAGCGCCAGCGCGAGCACGATGACGATGGCGGCCGGAGGGATGGCGAGCTTTTGCCTTTCCTTGGTTTGGGATTTATTTTCCACCAACGGTCATTTCTCCGATCTTGAGCGTGGGGGCGGCCATGGAGCCGCGGAATTCCAGGTCCGACCCGATCGCCTCCAAAGCTATCAGCATTTCGGCCAGGTTCCCGGCGATAGTCACTTCCGACACCGCAAAGGCCAGCTCGCCGTTGCGGATCCAAAGGCCGGCCGCGCCGCGCGAGTAGTCGCCGGTGGTGACATTTACGCCCTGGCCGATCAGCTCGGTCACGTAAAACCCGTCGGCGATCTCCGCCACGATCCGCTCAGGCGATTGGGCGCCGTTTTCCACGTAAAAGTTCCCGTGGCCGATTCCGGCGTTCCCAGTGATCCCGCGGGACGCGTTGCCGGTGGTTTTCATGCCCAGCTTGCGCGCCGCATAGGTGTTCAGCAGATAGCTCTTCAGCACGCCGCGCTCGATGACCACGGTCCGCCGCGACGGCACGCCCTCGTCGTCGAAGGGTGAGGACCCGAATAGACCCGGCATGGTGGCATCGTCGACGAGGGTCAGGTT
>JBEKZL010000045.1:0-33077 GCA_049509915.1 Bryobacteraceae bacterium
GAGCCCGCTTCCGCTTCTCCTGCCACGACCATTCTGAAACCAGGCAACCTCGCTGCCAAGCAAAATGCAGCGAAAAGCGAAGTGTCCCTTTCGGGCGTGTCTCAAAACTTGACACGGTGCACCCGTCTGTCCCGGAAGTCTGTCCCGGATATCCGCCCCGGAAGTCCGCCCCGGAAGTCCGCCGTCTGTCCCGGAAGTCCGGAAGTCTCGGAAGTCGCAGCTTTCAGAGCGTTCGCGTGAAGCCAAGCCGCGGCGCTGGCCCGCTCACGTGGAAGGGGCACTCCGCGAGATGAGGCACCGCGTTGGTTTACGCCGCTTCCCACGGATTGACGATGGTGGCACGGACGCCCTCGAAGTCGCGCGTATTCCGGGTGACTATGGTCAGGTCGTAGGCGAGCGCGGTCGCCGCGATAAGTGAATCGACAGCAGGCAGAGGCCTCCCTGCCCGCGCTCCTTACGCCACAAGCGATGCCCAGCGGCTAGCGACCTGGCGATCCACTGGAAGTATACGACCGGAGAACCAGGGCTCCAGGTCCTGCTTGAGCCATTGTTCCAGTTGGGCACGGCGCTTGCCCTCGGCGAGCAACTCGATTCCCTTTTGAATTTCCGCCAGAGTGATGACGCTCACATGCTGGAAGTGGCGGTCCGTTGTCTCAAGCCAGCGCTTGACGCCAGCATCGGGGCCTCCCGGCCGGCTGTACTCGGACAGAACATTCGTATCGATCAGGAAGCCGCTCACGCCAGATCAACCGGGCGCGGACAGTCTTTGGACCGCTCCAGATCAAGATCGGCTCCGGCAAAGGGGGAATTGAGGAGTAAGTCGGAGAGATTATCGAACGGTTCTTGAATCGCGGGCGGCTCGGCGGCGACCGGCAGGCCGGCTTCCTTGGCGATAATTTCCTGGAGGTAGTCGTCCAGCGAGAGGCCCAGATCGTGCGCTCGCGCCAGCAGCCCTTCTTCCACTTCAGGTTTCAGGCTTAAGGTCACGTTCATGGCCGCGGCTCCTTCCTCCTCCACAGTACCGGATCTGGCGGCATTCTGTCACCAGGCGCAGATCGGCATCGGCGCTGCTTGTCGCGCGAGGATCTTAGAAGAACGGATTGGTAACCTGGAGACTGCCGAAATGCTGGCCGTGCTGGAGATCCTCCGTATAAAGTAAATCGCACCGCGCCTGAAGAGCAGCCGAGACGATCAATGAGTTGTACCAGGAAAGCCCGCTTTCGGCGTGAAGATGCAATGCCTCCGCATATAGCACCCGGGACGAATGCACGCTCAACAACGGGTGGAAAACAGTGCGCAGGTATTGCTCGGCATCCGCCGCCTGCATCGGTCGGGAGAACCGTTTCAGGGCCACATTGAAGAATTCCTGCACGACCTGATAGCTGATGACGCCCTTTTGCGTCGTGAGGGCCTTGCGGATGAGTTGCGCGGATTTCTGAGATTTTGCGGCGGCGCTTCGATCGAAGGAATAGACGAAGATATTTGTATCCAGAAAGAATCTACCGCCCATTCAATTCGTTCCTGCTGAAGTGCCGGCCTGCATCGACGTGTTCGAAGCGCGTCATCAGCGCATCGAAACCTTGGCCGTCCCCCGCGCTCTGAGCAAATTGCGCCAGCCATTCGCGAAAGGCCTCGTTCAGCGTTCTGCGCTGCTGGCGTGCGATAGCCCGTGCCCGCTCGATCAGGTCCTCGTCGGCGCTCAAAGTGATGTTCCTCATACGAAACCAGTGTACACTGTTGCCGTGTAGTTGGTAAGGTCGACGCTGCATTTTCTCGGGTGCCTTCTTCGGCTGCCGGCTTGTCGGGCCGGGGGGCGGTTTGCACGCCGTAACGGACCTTTTTGAGAGGCAATAGGGGGAAGAGAAAATTACTCTCTGCCTCTGAGAATTGCTGCCATGACGCGCGGGCTGCGCCGTCCGTGCATGATTGCGACAACCCACAACGGCTTTTTGTCCGGGGCGTAGGCAATGAGGTAATTCCCTGCATGGGTAAATCTCAAGGGCCGCGACGTAAGATCGGGGCGGCGGTGGCCCTGATGGGGCAATGGGATAAGGGCTTCTATCGTAGAAACGATCTTGTCAATCATCCGGTCGGCGGCATCGGGATTACCTTCGGCTATGTATTCCCAAATCGCGTTGATGTCGCCTTCGGCTTCCGGGTGAAAATCATACGCTCTCATTGCGGTTCGCACGGTGGGCCGCGCTCTTGGCCCGAAGCCGCGCGATGACTTCATCACCGGGAACGGGCTTTACCCTGCCGCTCTCCAGATCGTCATAGCGCCGGTCGAGCGTTTCCCGCGTCTGCGCAAGGTCGCCGAAGTATTCCTCGATGACGCCCCGCACAAGGTCGTCGGCGGTTCCGCGTCCGCTTTGCACGGCGAGGTCCTTGAGCTTCTTCTCGGTCTCGGGGGTGAAGTGTACTTCCATGTTTTTAAGATACGGCAAGGCTGGCCCTCGGGCAATGCTGTGGAAATCGGGGAATGCTCCGTCCCGGAAATCCCGTCCCGGAAATCCTGCGAAAAAAGACCAAGCCCGCCAGCCGGGCCTGCTTCTCTCCCTTCGTAAAAAGAGTCGCCGCACTGTGTGCCGGTACTGGCCCAGAGCCGGTTGGCCGCTGCCTGCTCATTTGAGGAAGCCACGTTTCTTGGGGCGGGTCGCCCGTCCGCTACTCCAGCCGCCACCAGTATGACACTGACGAGGCTGGTAACAGTCGTGATCCGCATGCTAGGCATAGAAGCCATCAGGATATCAAGGGTGCGTCTCAACCTGTGTCCCTGCACGGCCGGATCGGCCGTCCCAAAAAGCACCCTTTGTCAGACAACGCTGGGCCTCGTCCCTGACACGCTTGCTCGCAAGAACGGGAAGTGAAAAAGGCCCCGCCGCTACTCCTCGCGCAGAATCTCCAGCGGCTTGCGTCCCAGCACGCGGAAGCTGGCGAGCCAGCCGGCGGCTACGGCGACGAGGGCCGCGGCGGCGGTGGCGATCAGGGTCGCTTTCCAGTCGAAGTGGAATTCGATATCGAGCAGGCGCCGCAGGGCGAAGGCGGCGAAGGCGGAAGCCAGCAGGCTGCCGATCAGGCCGGCCACCGCGCCCAGGGCGAAGAATTCCACCGAGAAAATCTGCGCGATGCGGGCTCGGGTGGCGCCCAGGGTCTTCAAGACCACCACTTCGCGCATGCGCCGGAAGCGTGTGCCGGCCACGCTCGACGCCACCATCGCCACTCCGGCCAGCACGGTGAAGGCGGAAATGAATCGAATCACCAGGGCGATGCGATCGACCACGTCTTCGACGATCGCCATGACGTCGGCCACGTTGACCACGGTGACGGTGGGGAAGCGGCCGAACATGACGCGCTGAAGGGCGGGAACGTCGGCCGGGCGCACGCGCGCCGAGCCGTAGAGCACGGCGGGCATTCCGGTGAGGGGTCCGGGGCTGAAGAGGAACTCGAAGCGGGCGGTCATGCGCAGCGATTCGGTGCGATCGACACAGGCCACGGTGGTGCGCACAGGTTGGCGCCAGATGTCCCAATCGACGAGGGAGCCGGGATGTAGATGGAGAATGCGCGCGGTCTCTTCACTGGCGCAGACCTGCGGCGAAGCCGGCACGGAGGTCCACCAGGCGCCTTCGACGACGTCGGTATCGGGCGGCTTTTGGGCGACCTCGGTGACAGAGCGGGTGCGTAGGAATCGCCGGTTGAAATCGCGCAAGAGGCGTTTCTCGATGGGCACGCCATCGATGGCGACGATGCGGGCCGCCACCGAGGAAGCGATTTCGGGCGGCGCTGCCACGCCGGGCTGGGCGGCCACGAGATCCGAGACGGCCTGGCGCTGGTCGCGCGGGATATCGAGGAGAAAAACATTAGCGGTGCCGGGAGGCGCCGAGCCATGGATCTGGCGCACCAGGGCATCCTGGATGAGCCACACCGCCAAGGTGAACATGACGCCCACGCCCAGAGCCATCACGGCGGTGCGGACCTGGTTGCCGGGGCGATAGAGATTGGCCACGCCGTGGCGCACGGTGGAAGGCAGGAGCGGAGCGAGGCGGCGCTCGGCCCGTTTCAGGCCGCGAAGCAGCAGCCAGGCGACGGCCGCGAGGAGGGCCAGCGCGATCGCCAGGGAAATGGAAAAGAACCCGCCGGTGCGCAGCACGTCCCGCCAGGAGCCTTGAGCCAGCGTTCCCGCGACCATGCCGGTGCCGAGCAGAATGAGGGCGCGGGCGATCCACACCGCCGGTGCGCGCGAGGGCGGGCGCGCGGCCACGTTTCGGCGGAAGACCAGGGCCGGGCGGATATCGCGAATCCCGAGCAGCGGCGGGACGGTAAACAGCAGCGTCATCAGGCAGGCGATGGCGATGCCCTGTGCCGCCGGCCAGGGGCTCCAGGACGCGGCCAGGCCGATGTGGAAATAGCGGGCGAGCAAACCGGGGAACGCGGCCGCCACCGCGATGCCTTCGAGCGCGCCCAAAGCGCCGCCGCTGAGGCCCAGCAGTAAAGTCTGGGTGGCGTAGATGCGGATCACCTGGGAGGAGCGGGCGCCGATGGATTTCATCACGGCGATGGAATCGAGTTGCTGCTCGATGTGGCCGTCGATGGCGCTGGCTACGCCCATGGCGCCGAGAATGAGGGCAATCAGGCCGATCAGGCTCAGGAACGTAGTAGCGCGGTCCAGGCCGCGGGTGATGATGGGATGGGTTTCGCGGTAATCGGCGATGGTGGCTTCCGGGAAACTACGTTTGAGAATGGCGCGCGTTTCGGCTACATCGGGGGGGCCGGTGGCACGAAGGCGCAGGAGATAGCGCTCGGAGGCGCGGCTGCCGAGGCCGATCAGCCCGGTGCGGCCAAGACCCTGGCGGGTCATCATGAGGCGCGGGCCGACGTTGAGAGTGCCGGTCATGCGGTCTGGCTCGGAAACCAGGGTGGCGGCGATGCGGAAATCCTGTCCGCCGACGCGCAGCATGCCGCCGCGGTGGGCGCCGAGGCGCAGCAGCAGATCGTCGGAGACGGCTACGGTGTCCGGGGTGAGGGCGCGTGCAAGCGGCTGCGGCGGATCGAGCTCGACCGCGCCGTAGAAGGGATAGGCGGCGGGATCGACGGCTTTGAGCGATACCAGGACCGGATCGGCGAACTGGCCGGTGGAGGCCATGGTGACGGTTTCGGTGATCAGGGTACGGCGCACGCCGCGGGATTCGAGCCGGCGCAGCACGGCGTCCTGCTCGGGCGAGGGGACGGCGAAAACGCGCAGGGTCATGTCGCCGGCCATCAGCGTGCGGGCCTGGCCGAGCAGCATGTGGCGGAAGGCCAGGCTAAAGCCGCGGACGCCGGTAAGCGCGCCCACGCCGATCGAGACGGCCAGCACCACGAACAGGAAGCGGCCGCGGGCGGCGCGAAGCTCGGCGAGGGCGATGCGGAGGGCGGCGGCGAAGGTCACGGTGCGCCTGCGTCCCGTGGAGCAGGCGATTCGCCTGCTAGCGGCCGAGCGAAGCTTGCCGTGTCCGCCGCGCGGAACGCGGAAAATGGCAGGCGAATCGCCCGCCCCACCCCACACAGGCAGGCGTCCCTCATGACGCGGCGATGCGACCGTCGCGCAGCGTAACGATGCGGCCCATACTGGCGGCTAGCGGTTGTTCGTGGGTGACCAGCACCATGGTGGCGCCCTCTTCACGGTTGAGACGGCAGAGCAGATCGAGCACCACCTGGCCGGTGGCCGAATCGAGATTGCCGGTGGGTTCGTCGGCCAGCAGAATGGGCGGGCGCCGGGCGAAGGCGCGCGCGAGCGCCACGCGTTGCTGCTCGCCGCCGGAAAGCTGCACGGGATAATGGTCGAAGCGGCCGGTCAAGCCGACGCGGTCGAGCAACTCGCGGGCGCGGGTGCGAGCGCCGGAAACACCGCCAGCCAGGTCCATGGGCAGCAGCACGTTCTCTTCGGCGGTCAAGGTGGGAATCAAGTGGTAGGACTGAAACACGAAACCGATCTTGCGCCCGCGCAGCACCGCCATGCGGTCTTCGTTCAGGTCGGTGATATCTTCGCCATCGAGGTAAATGCGGCCGGAGGTGGGCGAATCGAGGCCCGCCAGCAAGCCGAGCAGCGTGCTCTTGCCGCTGCCGGAAGGCCCCATGACGGCCACCGATTCGCCGCGAGCGATGGCCAGATCGATACCTTTCAGGATCTCGACCCGGTGGCTGCCGGTGTCGATGGACTTGGTGAGAGCGGTAACCTGGATCAAACCTTTATTATGGCATTCAGATGAGAATGGCCCCGATTATCGCAGCGTGGCTGCTCGCGGCAAGCGGTTGCGGGCAGAAGAGCGCGCCATCGCCCGCAAAGACCTCCGCGCCGCCGCCGGCGACGGCGACCACGGCACCCTCCGACAACCGCCCCACCGTGGTTTGTTTCGGCGACAGCCTGACGGCCGGATTTGGGCTGGACCCGGGCCAGAGCTATCCCGACTTGTTGCAGCAGGAGTTGGACCGGCGCGGCTATCGCTACCGGGTGGTGAACCTGGGGGTGAGCGGCGATACGTCGCAGGACGGGCTGGCCCGGCTGGACCAGGCGCTGGCGGAGAAGCCGCGCATCGTGGTGGTGGAATTCGGCGCCAACGACGGCCTGCGCGGCCAGCCAGTTGATATCGCCGAACGCAACCTGGGGCAAATGACGGAGGCGTTCGAGGCCGCGGGCGCGCGTGTGGTGCTAGCCGGGATTACGCTGCCGCCCAATTACGGGCCGGCTTATCTGGCGCGCTTCGATGCCATCTTTCCTCGCCTGGCGGCGAAGTATAAGACGCCGCTGATTCCGTTTCTGCTGGCGGGAGTGGCCGGGCACAGCGGCCTGATGCAGTCCGACGGCCTGCACCCCAACGCTAGCGGGACGCGGCTGGTGGCGGAAACCGTGCGCCAACAACTGGAGCCGCTGCTTTCAAAAACACCATGACGAACGATTCGACCGTCCGTTTCGCCGCGTTGCCCGTGGGCGCGTTGGCCATACTCAAGCTGGCCATCCACTTGTATGCCGGCCGCTTCTATGGATACTTCGGCGACGAGTTGTACTACCTGGCTTGCAGCCACCACATGGCGTGGGGCTATGTGGATCAGCCGCCGCTGATTGCGGCCATCGCGTGGGTGGTGCGGCACGTCCTGGGTGATTCGCTGCCCGCCATTCGTTTGCTTCCGGCGCTGGCGGGAATGGCGCTGGTGGTGCTGACGGCGGTGCTGGCGCGGGAGATGGGCGGCGGGGCTTTCGCGCAGTTTCTGGCGGCGCTGGCCGCGGTGGTCGCTCCCGGCTTTCTTGCCATGGACAACCTGTTCACCATGAACGCCTTCGAGCCGCTGTTCTGGATGGGTTGCGCGTGGTGCGTGTTGCGCATGATAAGAACCGGCCGGCGGAAGCCCTGGATCTGGTTTGGCGCGCTGGCCGGCGTGGGGTTGGAAAACAAGCACTCGATGCTGATCTTCGGCTCTGCCGTGGTGATGGGGCTATTGCTCACGCCGGAGCGCCGGGTGCTGGCGTCGCGACGGCTGTGGGTGGGCGGCGCGATTGCAGCGCTGATTTTTCTGCCGAACCTCGTCTGGAATATCGACCACCATTTTCCGTTTCTCGAGATCCAGGCCAATATCCGGCGCAACGGACGCGACGTGCCGCTGGGGCCGCTGGCCTTTTTCGGGCAGCAGGCGCTCACCATGCTGCCGCTTTCGCTGCCGGTGTGGCTGGCGGGGCTGTGGTTCTACTTCTTCTCGAAACCCGGCAGGCGGTTTCGAGCCCTCGGTTGGGCCTGGCTGTTTACCGCGGCGGTTATCGTCGCCGTGAGCCCGAGGGTTTACTATCTCTGGCCTGCCTTCCCGCTGTTGTTCGCGGCGGGCGGGGTTGCTTGGGAGACGTGGCTGGCGCGCCCCGGTTTGATGTGGGTAAAGGCAGCGTATCCGGCGCTGATGCTGGCCGCAGGCGCGCTGCTGGCGCCGCTGACGATTCCGGTCCTGGCGCCGGAAACCTACATTCGCTACACGCGGGCGATTGGCCTGGAGCAGCCGGCGATTGAAACCCACAAACTCGGACCATTGCCGCAGATCTTCGCCCAACAATTCGGATGGCCGGAGATGGTGACTACGGTAGCGGGCGTCTACAACAGCCTGCCCGTGGATGTCCGGCGCAACACCGCGATTTTCGCCCCAGACTATGGAGAGGCCGGCGCGATCGATCTCTTCGGGCCGCGCTACCGGCTGCCTCCGGCCCTCAGCGGCCATCAGAGTTATTTTCTGTGGGGCCCCCGCGGTTATTCCGGCGACAGCATGATCGTGATGAACGGCTTTGGACGGCTGGAACAACTGGAGCAGGTTTTCGCCAGCGTAGAGAGAGTGGCTCGCGTGGCCCATCCGTATTCGATGCCGTACAACCACTTCGATGTTTATTACTGCCGCGGGATCAAACGGCCGCTCCGGGAACTGTGGCCGGAGTTGAAGAAGTGGGAGTGAAGGACTCGCCCGCGATCTTAGAGCCGAGAGTGACCCCATGCTTTACCTCACTCCCCAACAGCTCCACCGTCGACGCCTTGTCCAATGGCGCCACTCTGACCGACGCCGCGGCCCAAGCCGGCATCCGCAACACTATATCCAACTGGCGCCTCAACTCGCCCGATTTCCGCGAGGCATTAGCCATCGCCCACCACGACCGTGCCGTCCTCTACCGCGACCGCGCCGTCGACCTCGCCGACCTCGCCTTCGAAACCCTCCGCGCCCTCCTCACCGACCCGAAATCTGCATGCGGCCCCCCGAACCGCCCGCCGATGCACAAAATTGCACAACTGCCTTCGACATGAACCCAAAATCGGCCGTAATGCATGTGCCCCTGTGGCAGCAACAAAAAATACAAATATTGCTGCCTCGGTAAGTCCTCAGCCGCCGCCTGACGATTGTGGAATTTGGGTTGAGCCAGGCTTTGGAATTTGTGGGGCAGGCCCTCGGCCTGCGGCGGCCTCCCAGGCCGCCACCAATAGCAGCGTCGAGCCGGGCACGTTTTGCGAATCATTCGGCCGGGCGGTCCCGCTCGCGGTCTTTCGCCGCTACCAAAGCGCCGGCCAGAGTGAACAGGAGCAGGGCCACGGCGGGCTTCTCAAATGGGTAGTCGGCCAACGCCAGGGCAAAGACCGCGGGGATGCCGATGGCCCAGCCCGAGCGGAGCGCCCGGCGGGAGAGGGCGGCGGCGAACCAGAGCAGCACGGCGGCCAATGGCAGTCCGCCTTCCGAGGCCCACTGAAGCCAGTCGCTGTGAGCCTGATTGGCAATGAAACCGTCATCGACGGTGGCATACATGGGGTAGGCCGTGGGCCAGCATCCCAGTCCCGCGCCTCGCCACGGGCTGGCCTGAATCATGGCCAGGCTGGCGCGGGCGTAGCGGAGGCGGGCGTCGTCTCCCCAGTGAAAACGCACCCAAAGCGTATCCCAACCGGCGACAGCGGCAAAGGCCACGACCAGCGCCAACAGGACCAACGGCCGATGCAGACGGCGGCCGAAAGCGCCGTGCATCGGCTTGGCTGCGAACGCCATGGCGAGCGCGAGTTCCACACCAACGGTCACCGCTCCCGATCGAGAAGCCGACGCCATCACCGCGCCGCCCAACGCGGCCGCCATTAGTGCCGGCGTAAGCCAGCGGGCGCCGTTTGCGGCCCGAGCCAGTGCAATGGGCAACAGCAGCGCGCAGAAAGCCGCAAAATGATTGTGATAGAGGAACGGGCCCATGGGGATTTGCGGATCGCGAATGGGAAAATGCCAAAATACCCGGTCGTGACTGGAATAGCGCTGCAAGACGGCTTCGACCGAAACGGCAACCCCGAACCAAAGGAGCCACCCCAGGAAACGCTCCCGGCGCGCCGAATCCAAGAACAACTGCGCAGCAACCAGGAACGCCACCCCATCGGCCAACCACAACAACGATGCATTCAGGGTTGCCCAGCGGCTTAGCGTCAAAGCCGACCCGATTTGCCAGAAACCCAACCCGGCGGCAGCCAGAGGCACCGCCCCCAGGGGTGGGAGATACAGGTGCCGCGGCCGCCACAGGCAGCCGAGGCAACCGGCCAACCCTGTGGCGAACAGGAGGGCGTAGATCGGAAACGCCGCCCAGGGCAAGTCGATCCAGGCTGTGAGCACGGCCAGGCATAGTACCGCGAACAGTGCCGCGGAGAGCCTATCTTCCACCGGAGTTCCCCGAGAGCCGCAGCCGCCGGAATTCCACCCGGCCGGTATAGCGCACTGTGCCGGGCTTGCGCCTGTAGCGCACCGCCACGCACACGAAACGGGATTTGGCGCGGGGGACGGGCAGGCGCAAGACGGTCCAATCGAGCGACGGCGCCAGGCCGGCCTCTGCCAGGGGGTTGGCCGCTTCCCCCGCTACCGCATCCCCCACGGCGACACTCACGCCGTTGTCCGCGGCGCTGGAGGTGCGATACTCCATGCCAAAGGTTAGCGATTCTTCGGAGACCGGCACGATTTGCCGGATAAGCGGACAAGCCTCCGGCTGATCGCCCGAAAAATCGACCGAGAAGCCCAGTTCCGGACCGCCCGGCGTCAAGACAGCCTCGGGGGAGGAAGACAGTTTCCAATCGAACCCCCGGCCCGAGGGGAGGGCGCGAAACAGCGGGTTAGTCAGAAGATTGGCCGGTTCATTGGGCGGAGCCAGGCCGCTTCGCGCCATCCCGTCCCAAACGGTCTTCGCGTCGTCCAACAGACCGGCTTCGAGTAAACCGTCGCAGTAGCCCAGCAGCGCGTTCCGGCTTTCGACCTCCCGCAGGGCTAGCAGAGCGCGCGCAACCGGCATCGCCCGGCGGGGCCCGGCCCGGTCCGCCGCAAAGACCAGGAACTGGCGCAGGGTTTCCGCGTCGGGCGGCAGAGCGCGCGCGAGGATTGCGGCCGGATCGGGCGTCGTCATCCAGCAAAGCTGAAAGGCAGCCGCGCGGTCGCCATAGCTTCTCTCGAAGGAACGGCGCGCCCAGATCCAAAAATTCGGCGTATCGCCCTGACGGAAGTAAAAATTCATCAACGCGATGCGGGGCGCGAACTGGTGGTCGACGCGGGCGGCTTCCAGGTAAAAGCGCGCGGCCGCTGCAATTTCGCCGCGCGTTTCGGCGTGGATAGCCCGCCGCATCCAGTAAGCGGCGTTGCGCGGATCGAGGCGACAGGCTAGGGCGAGCTCAGGCGCGGGGTCCAGGCCATGCCGCTCCAGCAGGCCGGCCAGGTCGGCATGGTAGCGCGCGTTCCATGGATCGAGAGCGGCCGCACGCGCCAACGCGGCCAGGCCGCCCTCCTGCTCCAAAATCCCGGCGTACACCAAACGCAGGCTGACGGTGAGGGCGGTGGCCAACAGGACCCCGCCACATACCACCCACCCCCCCGTTTGATGGCGCCGGAAGGCGGTAGCCGGACGATTCTCTTCCATTGGGAAAGTGCCGCGTCCATCATAACGTGAAGCTGCCTGAGCCGATGGAGCCGGCTACATCGCTGGCGCAGGGTTACGTGCCGCCCTGGTGATGCCTACGGCACCACGGCCGGAAGCGTGGCTTGGTTCCCCGTATTGAGGCACTTCGGATGGCCGAAACCGGATGGGCTCGTCCCTACGCCGCCCGTTCCGCCCGGGTTTTGACCTGTGCCGCCCGTGCCGTCCGGATTGGCTACGATGTCGTAAATGATGTTGTCCGGTCGGTTCACATCGCCCGAAACGCCTCCAACCCCGGATAAGTGGTCCAGCCCCAGATTGTGGCGAACGCGCCAGGCGGTGTCGTGATCCGTGCAGGAGGTGTCGCCGCTCACACCTACCCCGCCAATAATTACGTTACCCGTGGCGTACAGCGCCAGCCCGCCGCCGAACACATTCACGCCGCCGATTTTGTTCCCTACCATCGGATCGTTGCCTTGCCCGTAGCTGCTGGACGGCCCCTGGTATGCGACCTGCGTATCCACTGGATTGCTGGCCTGAAGGCCGAACAGGCTGCCACCCGGCTGCACCGCGGAAAACAGGTTGGCCGTGGAGAGCGCCAACCCGCTCGCCTGCCCCTTCCCGTTGCTATGCGAAGAGGCATCGAGACTAAACGCGTTGGCGGTGTTGGCCTTCTGCGCTGAAATCACGCGGCTGCCAGGCCACTGTGCACCCCGGTTTACGCCGGAGAACGCTACCGCGCAGACGATCCCGTCCCGGTCCACAATGGTCGCCCACATTTGATTCTTGAGGCCGCTATTTTCCGCGGACGTCGCTGAGTCCAGAGCCATCTTGAGTGCCGTGTAGCCTGGAAGGCTTTGACAGCCGTTAGGGCCGAAGTTTCCGGGTTGCGCCATCATCCCGGCCACCGAACAAGTCAGTGCCACGGCAATGGTGGCAGCTCTCTTCACGTACCGCTTTCGAATCATCTTCCCTCCATAGTGTTTGCTCCGGTCCGGTTTCCCGGATTGGGTTCCGGACTCTCGCAAGTATATATCAGGCCGCCTCTGATAGCCTCAGGAATTTGCCCGCGCTGGCCATGTCCGTTGCCGTTAGGACTCTGGCCAGGACCGCCTAAAGCTTCCCGCCACACCCGTCGATATGAACAACGGGCGACTTGGTCACATTCCAACGCCCACAAAACGCCGAAAGGAACCACAACTCGAGCTTTTTGCATCTCACGCGGCCGAGGTTTGCCTGATCCTCGGCGGCAGTTCTAACGGGGCCAGGTCGGAGGTCGGGAACCGATTTCGTGTGAGCGGGCGTCGTTCCAAAGGAGAGGTCGTGCGATATGGGCTCGTAGTGTGTCTATGCTCCATAAATTGCCTATTTGGGGCGGATCAGGCGACCGGGCAATGGGACCGGGAGATGGCGGCTGCCCGGGAACAACTGAGCCGAGCCGATTATGGCAACGCGGCCGGCACCCTTCGCCAGGCGCTCGCGGTGGCCGAAACGCTCGGCCCCAGCGACGTGCGCCGCTGGGTAACGCGCGATATTCTGGCGTCCACCGAGGAAACAGTATTGCGCCTTGATGACGCCGAACTTCAATATCGGGCGGCGCTCGACGAAATCCAAATCGCTATCGGCAAAGACAACGCCGCCTATGCCGTGATTGAGGCTCATCTGGCCAGTCTGTTTGCACTGCGCGGCAGGCTTCACCAGGCGGAAACCTTACTCCGCGACTCCCTGTCGCGACAGGCGCGCTTGTCGCCCGCCGGCGACGGGTGCCCTGCCCATGTCCATGCTTTTCTGGCGGAAGTCCTTATCAAACAGCACCGTTACCAGGAAGCCGAAGCCGAACTGAATCTGGCGCTGCCGGTCTTGGAACACGAAGCCGGTCAGATCCTGACTGCCATCGCGCTCAACAACTTCGCCATGATCCGCCACCACCAGCGGCGCGATCTGGAGGCGCGGCAAATGCTGGAGCGCTCCGTCGATTTCCTGCGGCGGGATATGGCGCCGCAGCGGCCGCTGGTGGGGCAAATTTACCACAATTTGGCCGCCATAAGTTTCCTCACGGGGCGGCGTGAGGAAGTGGGCCCGCTGTACCGCCAGGCGCTGGAAAACCTCGGGCAACTCGGCCCGAATGACCCGGAGTACCTGGCCGCGCTCACCGACTACTCGCAATTTTTGCGGCGAACCGGCCACAAGGCCGAAGCTCGTTCGATCGAAACACAAGTGAGAACCGCTCGCGCCGAATCGGTGCCCACCCCTGGAGCCGGCATGACAGTGGATGTGAGCGCGCTTCACCCAGACTGAGGCGTGCGCCGACGCACCACGCCGGGCCTGATCCCACCGAGGCGTGGCCGGAAGACTACTCGCAAGACCCCTTGGCCGTCACAACGGGAAGAAGAACGCTGAGCGAGAGCTCCCCTGGACCTGATTAGCGGTGATGCACCTCGATTTGGGCGGCTATGTTGGACGAGGGGTTGCGCGACGAATTTACCACGTAGACGGACTCCGCCGGTTCGGCGGCGGCGAGTGGCTGGTTGATCCTCTTGATGGCGATGTCGCGGGTGCCGAACTGCTCGCGCATGCGCGCCACGGCTCCATCGGTGATGCTGGCGTCGGCGACCTGCGCGACGGGCGCCCGGTGCGACGGCGCGGCGGAGGGTGGGGCTGCGGCGGGAGCTTTCAGGTTTTCGTACAATTCGAAGGAATCGCGAGGTTCCCGCGATAGCACCACGAATAGCGTCTCGACGCCTGGCGGGTTCTCGATTTCGAAGCAGTGGCGGAGCGGAACGCGAGTCTTCCTTCCCGGCACGATGGCGTTGCTTTCGGTTGCCGTGTCCGGGTCGGCGGAGGGCACCAGCATCTGCCAGGAGCCGCTCGACTGCTTCGCCAGCACGTACAGGAAACCGGCGCGGTTGGACTCGAAGTCGATGGCGAAGCACTCCCCGGCGCGAAACAGGCGGTCCGGGGCAGCGGGCTGCGCCCGGCCTGAATTCGCATCGACGAGCACCAGGTTGTAACGCAGCCCCAGGTGCACGGCTTCGAGCTTCGCCGCGGTGCCGGCGCGGCGAACGGGCGGGGGCGCGTCCTTTTCCACCAGCGCCTGGTAAAACAGCTCGCGGGCTCCCTCGACCTCCGGCCGTTGTTGCGTCAAGGCACCAGCGGCAGCGCCAAGCAGGATGAACGAAACAGCGGTACCTATCCGCATATCACGCTCCTCTGTATCCAGTCAGTGAATTGTATCACCGCGGACTTGCCGGCGGCGGAGCCGATCCCGGCTTCACCTCAGCACGCCAGGTCTTCGCGTCCCAGCCGGAAGCCGTTCAGGTTGCCCAGCACGGTGACGGCGATTTGGCGAGGGTCGAAGAATCTCTGCGCGATCCGTTGCACATCGTCGGCGGTGACCGATTCGATCGATTCCACCAGCTCGTCGAGAGTGAAGAACCTGCCGAAATACATTTCCTGGCGCGCCAGGTTGGACATCCGGCTGGAGGTGGACTCCAAGCTCAGCATCAGCGAGCCTTTCAGGTGATCCTTGGCCCGCCGCAGCTCCTCCACGCTCACCTGCTCCTGCTTCAATTGGTGGAACTCGCGCAGAATCGATTCCACCACCCGGCTCGCCGATTCGATCGAGGTGCCGGCGTAAATCGACAGACAGCCGGTATCGCGATACGGGCTCAGCTCGCTGAACACCGCGTAAGCCAGCCCTTGCCGTTCCCTGATGTTCTGGAACAGCCGCGAGCTCATGCCGCCGCCCAGCAGGGTATTCAACACATAGCAGGCGAATCGCTCGGAGTGGGGCAGCGGATAGGACGGCACGCCCAGGCAAACATGCACCTGCTCCAACGCCTTTTTATTGCGCAGGGCGATGCGCGCGTGCGTGTTGGGCGGCGAATCCGGGCCCAGCGGCGCGCCCGGCGCGGTATTTTCGAAGTGTTGACGCACCAGCCCGACCAGCCGCTCGTGCGTCAGGTTCCCTGCCGCCGTGACAATCAGGTTGGAAGGCACGTACACCGCCGAATAGTATTCCAGCACCGAGTCCCGATGGAAGCGTTTGACCGTCTCGCGCGTGCCCAGAATCGGTTTGCCCAACGGGTGATCTTTCCAGAAGTTGGAGGAGAAAATCTCGTGCACCAGGTAGTCCGGGCTGTCCGCCTCCATCTTGATCTCTTCCAGAATCACACCCTTCTCTTTTTCGATGTCCTCTTCACGGAACGAGGGATTGAGCACCAGGTCGGCGAGGACGTCGAACGCCTGCGAAAGGTGCTGATCCAGGACCTTGGTGTTAAAACACACCAGTTCCTTGGCGGTGAAGGCGTCCAGGTTGCCGCCGATCGAATCCACCGACCGGGCGATGTCTTCGGCGGAGCGCGAACTGGTCCCCTTGAATAGCATGTGCTCGATGAAATGGGAGATTCCGTTGCGCTCCGGAGTTTCCCGGCGCGAACCGGAAGCGATCCACACGCCGACCGAAACCGAGCGCACGTGGGGCATCGGCTCGGTGATGACGCGCACCCCGTTGGCCAGCACCGTGGTCTCAATGTCACGCAGAGGGCTATGGGCGGAACTCATGTTTTTGGAGGAAATGAACGTAGGTCTGCCTGCTCTATTTGTAACATTATTTGCCGCAGGCTGGGCGAAGTTCCGGCGTGGGGTGTGCCGCATCGGCGCCGGTATGCTGCGCGAATGAGGTTCTGCGCCTCATCCCGCCCATGACATGCACGCCGCGGTCCATGGTCATCTGGGCGCGGTCCGGCAGCGGGAATCGGGCCGGTCGCGAAACTTCTTGATGAAGCTGAAAATGTAGTCCCCGCGCCCGCAGTTCAGCCCCGCCGAGTGTTCCCGCAACTCCCAGGGATTTCGTCCATCTCGAAGGCGGCGAGGATGGTTCGATGAGCACGGTGGCACGGACGGCGCCGCGGGCGCCGGCCTTCGGCAACCCACCGTCAGATGCCCGTCTGCGATGCCTGGAGCGCCTGGTCGAAATCGGCTTCGATGTCTTCGATATCCTCGATACCCACCGAGACGCGAATGTATTCGGGAGTGGCGCCAGTGGCTTCCAGTTCGGCGGGCTCCAGTTGCGAATGGGTGGTAGAAGCGGGGTGAATCACCAGGGTCTTGGCGTCGCCCACGTTGGCCAGGTGGCTGGCCAGTTTCACGTTATTGATGAACTTAACGCCGGCTTCCTTGCCTCCGCGCACACCGAAACCAAGGATCGCGCCGGCACCTTTGGGCAGAAACTTTTTGGCCGCGTCGTAATGGGGATGGCCGGGCAGACCGGGATAATTCACCCACGTCACCGCCGGATGCACGGCCAGCCACTCCGCCAGAGCCTGCGCGTTTTGGGTGTGGCGTTCCATGCGCAAATGCAGCGTTTCGATGCCGAGCAGGAACAGGAACGCCGCGAAGGGGCTCATCGACGCGCCGGTGTCACGCAGCCAATGCGTGCGGATGTGGAGGATGTAGGACAGGTTGCCAAGCGGCTTCAGCGCTTCGGTAAAGATCAGGCCGTGGTAGGAATCCGATGGCGCGGTGAACTCCGGCCATTTCGCCGGGTTGCTCTCCCAGAAGAATTTGCCGCTGTCGACGATGGCGCCACCCACGTGAACTCCGTGCCCGCCCAGAAACTTGGTAGTGGAATAGACGGCGATATCGATGCCGTGCTCGAACGGGCGCAGTAAGGCCGGCGTGGTGACGGTATTGTCGAGGATTACCGGCAAGCCTTGAGCGTGCGCGATATCGGCGATTTTGCGGTAGTCCGGAACGTCGTTCTTAGGATTGCCGATGGACTCCAGATACACCAGGCGCGTGTTTTCGTCCGCCAGGCGCGCAATCTCCTCGGGGTGGTCGGGATCGAAGAAGCGCACCTCGACCCCCAGTTTCTTGAACGTCTGGGTGAAGAGCGTCCAGGTGCCGCCGTAAAGACTGGTAGAGGAAATCAGGTTCTGTCCCGAGTGCGCGATGGTGAGAATGGCGGCGGTGATGGCGGCCTGCCCGGAGGCGAACGCCAACGCGCCGACGCCACCGTCGAGCGCGGCCAGGCGCTTTTCCAGCACGTCGTTGGTGGGATTCATCAGGCGCGAGTAGATAAATCCGAATTCCTTCAGCGCGAAAAGATCAGCCGCGTGCTGAGAATCCTTGAAGACGTAACTGGAAGTGGCGTAGATGGGAACGGCCCGCGCCGTGGTGGCGGGGTCTGGTTCCTGACCGGCATGCAGAGCCAGCGTGCCGAGTCCCGGTTGGCGTTCAGAGTTTGGCATGAATTGTCCTGACAACTTAGGATATCGATGGTAGTAAGAGCCCGCTAGACTTTTACTATGTACTGGTTGTCAATAGAGTTTAGACAGATCGAGAGACGAGTGTCAAGCTGCGGGGGCCTTCATGCTGTCCTCCACCGCCCTGTACAGTTCGTCCTTGCGTAACGGCTTCGAAACGTAGCCGTCCATGCCGCTGGTGAGGCACCGCTCACGGTCCCCAACCATGGTGTGAGCGGTCATGGCGATGATCGGGATATGGCGTCCGCCGCCTTCTTCCTGCCGCCGTATCGCGGCGGTCGTCTCCAGCCCGTCCATCTCCGGCATCTGAACGTCCATCAGGATCAGGTCAAATTGCTGAGCTTGCAGCATATTCAGGACCTGTTTGCCGTTCGCCGCCACCGCCACGGTGTGTCCGCGCTTGGCCAGCAGAAAGCCCGCCAGCTTTTGATTGACTGCGTTGTCCTCCGCCAGTAGGATGCGGAGATGTCCCGGGTTGAATCGAGCGGCATCGCTACGGACGGGACCATCCGGCAGCGGTGCGGTCAAAGCACCGCTCCGCCTTTCGAAACGCGCAGTGAAGTGGAACGTACTCCCCTTGCCGGCTTCGCTTTCCACCCAGATGCGCCCGTGCATCATCTCCACCAGCCGCAGCGATATGGTGAGCCCCAGCCCCGTGCCTCCGTACCTTCGGTTCATGGAGCTGTCGCCCTGGATGAAGCTTTCGAAGATGATTTCTTGCTTGTCCGGAGAAATACCAATTCCCGTATCGGTGACGGCGAAATGAAGAGCGGCGGAATCGGCCATCTCAGCGTCCGTTTCCACCCGAACCGTCACCCCGCCCTGAGACGTAAACTTGATGGCGTTTCCCACCAGGTTCACCAATACCTGGCGTAATCGCGCCGGGTCGCCCCGCAAACGGCCGGGTACATCGGGCGCCACCTGGCACGAGAGCGTCAGCCCCTTTTGGGTCGCGCGGAAAACCAGGGCCCGCACCATTTGGTCCAGCAAGGCGCGCAACTCGAAGTCGATGGCTTCGAAATCCATCCGGCCTGCCTCGATCTTCGAAAAATCCAGGATATCGTTCAACAACCCCAGCAGGGAATCGGCCGAGTTCTTTACGGTTTCCAGAAACTCTCGCTGTTCCACGCTCAGAACCGTGTCGAGCGCCAGCTCCGTCATGCCGATGATGCCGTTCATCGGCGTTCGGATCTCGTGGCTCATGGTGGCCAGGAACTCGCTCTTCGACCGGTTAGCCGCAGCCGCGGCAAGTTCGGCGCGGCGGCGATCCTCCACTTCCCGCTGCAGCGCCAGGTTGGCTTCCGCAAGGTCCGCCGTGCGTGCCTCGACCCTTTGCTCCAGTCCATCGTGCGCCTGCCGCAGTTCGGCTTCCGCTTTCTGCCGCTCCCTCACTTCCACTCCCAGGGAGTCATTTCCTTGCTGCAGGCGCATGGCGTTCTCCGCTTCGCGCCTGAAAGCCAAATACATGCTGACCAGAAGGCCACTCATCGCAAATCCGTACGCCAGGATCTTCAGCACGTGCCCAACAATATACATACTGTCGCCTGTCTTGTTGTAAACCGTGAGATAGGCGATGTGACTGAGGCCCGCGGCTATCAGCGAAAGCAGGATCGAGTATTCGAAATGGTCGAACCGCCAGGCGCTCTTCCTGTAATATCCCACCGCCGCCAGAGTGAAGAACACAGCCGGCACCAACTCGGCCGGGCGGTGGACGATCAGGTTTGGATCATATACCGGGCGCAGCGGAACCAACGAGAAAAACAGGAAGACTGCCAGGCACCAGCTTCCCGCCACAAAGTAAACGAGCCGTTCCTCCGCCAGGCTCGAAAAAGGGCGCTTCCTCCACAGCCAGATGCTCGCAGCCAGAAAAACCGAAAGGAATATCCGCGAAATCGCGCCGCTCCAGTGGGTTAGAGCGGAAAGAGCGGAAGGGGTGCGACCTGCCATGAGAGACGAGGTGATAAGCGCGTGATACGCGTCGAGCATCCCGGCCCCCAGGAACCCCGCGCCAACCAGCAGGTACACGCGACTGGGCTTCGCGTAGTATCGCGCCAGTGCGATCGCGCCAGTAGTGAGCGCAAGTTGCGTCGAAACTGTCTCCAGGAAAGTGTGGAACTCGCCGTTCCCCTGCCAGGGCAACCGGCTTACCACGGGCGCCAGTCCCGTAAACCCCAGCGCCAGCAGGATCGCAAACGTAGCCCTTCTTGGCCCGAATCGATCTCCAGTCGCGTAGTCCACTACTTTGTACTCATCGGATAATTGAGTCTGAAACTGTAGGCGGTGGGCAAATCAACCTGCTTCTTGGCTTCAAGACCGCGTTCCTGAAGTACCCTGGAGGCAGGCATGCGCACCATTTCGAAGCGGACCCAATACGGATTGAAGGCCATTCAAGGCCTCGCCCGGCGCTACCGGGAAGGGCCGATCCTCATCAGTACCTTGGCAAAGGAGGAATCGATTCCGCTGAAATTCCTGGAAGCCATCCTGCTCGACCTGAAAAGCCATGGCGTGCTCGAGAGCAAACTGGGCCGGAAGGGGGGGTATCGTCTGAGCCGCCCGCCTTCGACGATCAACATCGGCTCGCTGGTCCGCATTCTGGAGGGGCCGCTGGCGCCGCTTCCCTGCGCTAGTGAAACCGCCTACCGCCCGTGCCGGGAATGCGAGGACGTGGAGGTGTGCGGTACCCGCATCATCATGCGGCAGGTGCGTGATGCCATCTGCGGGGTTTTGGACCGGACCACGCTGGCCGATCTGCTCCAACAGGTGGATACCTGCCGCCGCCAGCGCGGCGACATCGAGCCGACCATGTATCACATCTGACGCCGGCCGCCGCCAAGGACCGGTGCCGCGCCTCGCCGCGAGCGCCTTTGTCAGCATGAGGGCTATGCGAAAAGCGTGGCTGCTCCTCGCCGCCGCCCTGCCCGTTCCAGGCCAGCCGCCCAAGATCGCTGTCATTGGGCTGGTGCATGCACACTATCGCTCCAACTTGCCGCGCATGGTGGGCCCAAGCGGCGTTCGACTGGTGGGCATCGCCGAAACCCTGCCGGACCTGGTAGCCGAAGCCAAGCGGATCGCGCCCGACGCGCCCTTCTTCGCCGACTACAAGAAAATGCTGGACCAGACCAAGCCGGATATCGTCTGGGCTTTAGTCGAGAACAACCGACATCTGGAAATCGCCCGCGAGTGCGCGCCGCGCAAGATCAATCTGATCTTCGAGAAGCCGCTGGCCTCGACGTTCACCGACGCCGAGGAGATTGCCACCCTGGCGCGGCGCTACGGTATCCGGCAGAGCCGTGAAACTGCGCTGAAGCGGAGGCACTCCCCAGGCGCCACGTGAAATCAACGGGTTGCGAGTTGGTGCCATACTCATAACTTATGGCTTATCGGGATCTGCGGGAGTTCATCCGGGCACTGGAAACAAACGGCGAGTTGAGGCGCGTGGAGGCCGAGGTCGACCCGATTCTGGAAATCGCCGAATTCGCCGACCGGGCCGTGAAACAGGGCGGCCCGGCGCTGCTGTTCGAGAAACCCAAAGGATATGGCACGCCGGTGCTGATCAACGCCTTCGCCTCGATGCGCAGAATGGAGTTGGCGCTCGAGGTGGGCTCGGTGGAGGAAGTCGCCGCGCGCATCGTCGAGTTTCTTGAAATGCGTATGCCCGAAGGCATCGTCGGCAAACTCAAAATGCTGCCGAAACTGGCCGAAATGGGCGCGTTTTTCCCCAAGACGGTTTCGAAGGCCCCCTGCCAGGAGGTGGTGCGAACCGAGTTTTCGCTGTTCGATTACCCCATCTTGAAATGCTGGCCCGAAGACGGCGGCCGCTTCATCACTCTTCCGCTGGTGTTTTCCCGCAATCCCGAAAGCGGCAAGCGCAACTGCGGGATGTACCGCCTGCAGGTGTTCGACGAGCGCACCACCGGCATGCACTGGCAGACGCATAAACAGGGCGCCGAACACTATCGCCGCAACCGGCAGCAGGCCGCCCGGCGCATGGACATCGCCGTGGCCATCGGTGCCGACCCCGCAACCATGTATTCGGCCATCCTGCCGCTGCCGCCGGATCTGGACGAGATGATGATCGCCGGTTTCCTGCGCCAGAGCCCGGTGGAAATGGTCAAGTGCCGCACCAGCGACCTGGATGTGCCCGCCAACGCCGAAATCGTGCTGGAAGGCTACGTGGAAATCGGGGAACTGCGCACAGAGGGCCCCTTTGGCGACCACACCGGCTTTTATTCCCTGGCCGACGAATACCCCGTCTTCCACGTCACCTGCGTGACCCAGCGAAAAGACCCGATTTATGCCACCACCATCGTCGGGCCGCCGCCCATGGAGGATTACTACATGGGCAAGGCTATCGAGCGCATCTTCCTTCCGCTCATGCGCCTGCAACTGCCCGAAGTCCGCGACATCGCCATGCCGGCCGAGGGCGTGTTCCACAACCTGATTCTGGTGAAGATTCGCAAGTCCTACCCCGGCCACGCGCGCAAAGTCATGCATGCCATCTGGGGTACCGGCCAGGCGATGTTTTCCAAGGTCGTCGTGGTAGTGGATGAAGATGTCGACGTGCAGAATTACAGCGAGGTGCTGTGGAAGGCACTCAACAATATCGACCCGGAGCGCGACCTGGAATTCGTGAAAGGCCCGGTGGATTCGCTCGACCACTCTAGCCGCCTCGCCAACTACGGCTCCAAAGTCGGCATCGACGCCACCCGCAAATGGCCCGAGGAGGGTTTCACCCGACCCTGGCCCGGCGTGATCGCCATGTCGGAAGAAGTGAAGCACCGCGTGGACGAACTGTGGAAGCGGGCGGGGCTATGACCAGGTAGTGGGTCGAGATTTGCTGCCACCCGCAACACCTTGAAAAGATTGACGAGTCCCTGTCGGTTGGGGGAACCCGCAGAGGCTTTGTAGCTTATTTTGAAAGGGGTTAGCGCACGGCTTTGAGGTGCGGCCTCCGAATAGGCTACAATAAAACCGTTCATCCGGTGCGGTGGGTGTAGCTCAGCTGGTAGCAGCGTCAGATTGTGGTTCTGAAAGTCGTGGGTTCGAATCCCACCACCCACCCCAGAATCCCACGCCTTCCGCGGGATGCACAACGGCGCCAAGCCTGGATGGTTCGTGAAAAAACAACAACCCATTCAATTGGAACCACTTAGGCCAATCCAGACGGGGGCGTTCCGCTTTTCCAATCACGCCGGCCATGCACAAGAATGCACAACGACGCCCCCAGGGAGATGTGGCTGACCCGCCCGCGGGCGTGGCTTCCGATGCACAAAAATGCACAACGGCTTACCGCACTTGCGGGAAGCCCAGATCTACTTTGCTGGTGCCGGGGTCGGGCCAGCGGCTGGTGACAAGCTTGGCGCGCGTGTAAAACTGCACGCCTTCGGGGCCATACATGTGCAAATCGCCGAATAGCGACGCTTTCCAGCCTCCGAAGCTGTAATAGGAGACCGGCACGGGGACAGGCACGTTGACGCCCACCATGCCGACTTCCACGTCGAACTGGAAGCGCCGCGCGGCGCCGCCGTCGCGGGTGAAGATGGCGGTGCCGTTGCCGTACGGGTTTTCGTTGATCAGGCGTAGCGCATCGGCGTAGGAGTTCACACGCACGATGCCGAGCACGGGGCCGAAGATTTCCTCTTCGTAGCAGCGCATTCCCGGCTTCACATTATCCAGCAGGGAAGCACCCAGGAAGAACCCGGAGCGTTTGGCGGCGGCATCCTGGCGGCCATCCACCACCACCTCGGCGCCTTCGCGCGGGGCGTCTTCGAGGAACGAAGCCACGCGGTCGCGGTGCTGGCGCGTAATCAGGGGGCCCATTTCGTTGCCCTCTTCCATACCCGGCCCGACGCGGATCCTGCTCATGCGCTCGCGAATGGCCTCGATCAGCGGGTCGGCCACGGCTCCCACCGCCATCACCACGGAGATCGCCATGCACCGCTCACCGGCCGAGCCGAAGGCGGCGGAGACAGCGGCGTCGGCCGCCATCTCGATATCGGCATCGGGCAGCACCAGCATGTGGTTCTTGGCCCCGCCCAGCGCCTGCACGCGCTTGCCGTTGCGCGTGGCGCGCTCATAAATCGCCTTGGCCACGGGAGTCGACCCGACAAAGCTGACGGCCTTCACGTCGGGGTGCTCCAGCAGCCGGCCGACGGCCACCTTATCGCCCTGGATCACGTTGAAGACGCCGTCGGGAACGCCGGCCTGGCGAACCAGATCGGCCAGCAGCAGGCTCACCGAGGGGTCTTTTTCCGACGGCTTGAGAATAAACGCATTGCCGCAGGCGAGGGCGTTGGGGAACATCCAGAGCGGCACCATGGCGGGAAAGTTGAACGGGGTGATGCCGGCCACCACGCCCAGCGGCTGGCGGATCTGGTAGACATCCACGCCGCGGCTGGCCTGTTCGGAATAGCCGCCTTTGAGCAGATTGGGAATGCCGCAGGCAAACTCGAGGTTTTCCAGGCCACGTCCCACCTCGCCCAGCGCATCCGCCACGGTCTTGCCGTGTTCGAGGGTCGCCAACTCGGCAATCTGGCGGCGATTCCGGTCCACCAGGTCGCGCAGTTTGAACATGCATTCCGCGCGCCGCGAAAGCGCGCTGGCGCGCCACTCGGCGAAAGCCTCGAGCGCCACGGCGACGGCGTCGTCCACTTCCGCGGCGCTGGCGAAATCCACGTTGGCCGCGGCTTCACCGGTGGCCGGGTTATAGACCACCCCGGAACGTCCCGAGCGCGAAGGCGCCAGTTTCCCGCCGATCCAATGATTAACCGTCCGAGTTCCTACTGCCGATTCCACTGTCATAAGTCTCCTCTTCGTTCGTGGCGCACGCACTCGTGCGTGCCGGGTCGAGTCTCAACTCGACGCCTCTGCGCCCAGGCGCCGTGAGCGTCGGCAGGAATGCCGACGCGGCAGGCACCGTGCGTGCGCCACGTCTGCCCTTTACCGCCGGCCAATCCAGCCGATCGCTTTGTCCGCCAACCGGTCGAATGCTGCCACTGACAATTCCAAATGCTCTTCCTTTGTATCTTCTATTTTATTGTGGCTGATGCCGCCCAGGGATTGGACGAACATCATCACGGTGGGAATTCCGACGCGGGAAACCTCGGCGGCGTCGTGCAGCGGACCGGAGGGCAGCCGGTGCGAGGTTCCCGCCACTTCGCGGATGGCGGCTTCGCACAGGTCGAGCAGTTCGGGGTGAAAAGCGATCGGCTCGATGCTCCAGATGCGCGACCATTCCACGGTGCAACGCTCTTCGCCGGCGAAGCGCTCGCTTGCTTCCCGCGCCTCGCGGAACATTTGCGCCAACACAGCGGCATCCAGGTCCCGCTGGTCGAGGGTTGCCTCGCATCGGCCCACCACCGCGGTGACAATGCCGGGGAAGGTCTTGAGGCTGCCCATGGTCGAAACCGCGTCGGGATGCTTGCGGGCGATGGGGCGGATTTCCAGAGCCAGCTTGGCCGCGGCAGCCAGCGCGTCCCTCCGGGCGTTCATGGGCGTGGAACCGGAATGCGCTTCCTGCCCGTGAAAAGTGACGGCGTGCCGCTCCACGCCTTTGGTGCCGAGAACCACGCCCAGCGGGAGCCCGAGGGTTTCGAGCACCGGCCCCTGCTCGATGTGCAGCTCGATATAGGCAGCGGCGTGTTTTTGTTCGGCTGCGGCTTCGGGGAATCGGTCGATGGCGAAGCCGCAGCGGCCGAGCGCGTCTTCCAGGCGAGTGCCGTCGCGGTCCGTACGCGCGCGGTCGGCGGCGATGCTGTGGGTTCCGGCGAAGGCCGAGGAGCCCAACAGGCTGCGGCCGAAGCGCGCGCCTTCTTCATCCGCCCAATCCACCAGGCGGATGGTCACTGGTGGACGGCCGTGGTATTGGCCGACGATGCGGCGCAGCACCTCCAGG
Source organism: Bryobacteraceae bacterium (assembly GCA_049509915.1). Taxonomy (GTDB): domain Bacteria; phylum Acidobacteriota; class Terriglobia; order Bryobacterales; family Bryobacteraceae; genus JBEKYD01. The sequence continues at coordinate 25,574 of JBEKZL010000045.1, forward strand.
CCAGCCAGCACGTTCAGGCTGCCGTCCAGCCAGCCGCCATTGGGCACCGAATCCAGGTGGCCGCCGATGAGCAGGGATTTCTCCGATTCCCCGCGGAGGGTTACCCAGTTATTGCCGGCCGCATCCAGATGATGTTCGACGGGAAGGCCTTCGAGCTTACCGGCGAACCATTCGCGAGCCTTGAGCCAGGTGTTGGTCCAGGCCACGCGCTGGGCACCGTTGGCATCGTCCGCCAGCGCCCGCAACTCTTTCAACTCCGCCACCGTTCGGGTGGGATCGAGCCCCATAGGTTTCCTTTCGTGATCTAGAGTAGCAGGGGTTTCGACCGCGAGAGCCGCGATTTACTCTTTAACAGTTCTTAACCGTAACATCGGTATCCGTTCTTACCAGCGGAGGCGCCTTTAGCAGTATGAGCGGCTACAAGATCGGCCCGATTCGTTCGAACCTCTCTTTGCCGCCACTCTAGGGAATCGATCAATTCAACGAAGCCGGGGACGGCACCGCTGCTGCACCTGGAAAGGAACGGGGGACGATTGTGCATTCACGTAGGATTCTGCTTTGGCTGGTTGCGGCAAGCGCGCTGGTCGCCTGTGCCGCGGCACAGCAGCAGGTATCGAACGGAGCGGTGAAGGGCGTCCTGATGGATGATTCGGGTGCGGTGATTCCGGCCGTAAACGTGACTCTATCCGGCAACGCAACTTCGAAAACAGCTCAGACCCAGACAGACGGCAGCTACTCGTTTGCGGGTGTGACGCCGGGGCAATATAACGTCTCGGTAAACGTGGCCGGCTTTGCGCCCTTCTCCAAAGCGGTCGCGGTTAGGGACGGCGCGGTCCAGGTTCCTATCCACCTTTCCATCCGGACGCAAAAGCAGGAAGTGACGGTGCAAGGAGAAACCGCCGCGCAGGTCAGCGTCGAACCGGACAACAACGCTACCGCCCTGGTGGTGAAGGGCTCCGACCTGGAAGCGCTGCCGGACGACCCGGACGATTTATCCGATGCGCTGCAGGCTCTGGCCGGACCGGGCGCCGGGCCAAATGGCGGCGAGATCTATATCGATGGCTTCAGCGGCGGCCAATTGCCGCCCAAGGAATCCATCCGCGAGATCCGCATCAACCAGAATCCTTTTTCCGCCGAGTACGACCGCATCGGTTTCGGCCGCATCGAAATTCTGACCAAGCCCGGCACCGACAAACTGCGCGGCGCGCTGTCGTTGATGGATAGCGATGGGGTTTTTAATTCCCGTAACCCCTTTTCCAATATCAAGCCGGATTTCTCTAACCGCATGGAATCAGCTTACCTGGGCGGCTCGCTCAGCAAGAAAGCGTCTTTCTTTGTGGATTTCAACCGCCGCGACGTCGAGAACAACTCGATCGTGGTGGCTCAATATTTCGACGCCGCCACGCTGACCCAGTCGGGCATCAATACTTCGGTGCTGGCACCTTCCAGCTTCATGATTATTGCGCCGCGCCTCGACTATCAGCTCACCACCAACAACACCCTGACGGTGCGCCTGGACGAACGGCTGAATTCGGCCGATAACGCCGGTGTGGGCGGTACCAAGCTGCCGGCGCCTTACTCCAGCCTGGGCTACGACAATAGCGGCAATGGGCAGAACATCATGGTGACCGAGAGCGCAATACTGGGTCCGAGGGTGGTCAATGAAACGCGCTTCCAGTTCTTCCGCAACTGGTCGGCGAGCGCCGGCAATTTGATCCCGCAGATCAACGTGGCAGGCTCGTTCGTAGCCGGCGGCAATGGGCTGGGCAACACCCACGATCTCACCCGCCACCTCGAACTGCAGAACATCACCTCGGTGTCGCACGGCGTCCACACGCTGCGCTTCGGCGCGCGCGTTCGGCGCGACGGCGACCAGAGCAATCAGCCCAACGGATTCAATGGCGCGTTCAACTTCCTGGGAGGGATAGAGCCGGAACTCAATTCGGCCAACCAGATTGTCTACGATTCCAGCGGAAACCCGGTCACGGAGACGCTCACCTCGCTCCAGCAGTACGAGCGGAACGTGCTGCTCACGCCGGCCGGATTCAGCCAAACCGCGATTCAGGCGCTGGGCGGCGGTCCTTCGATGTTCACCATTCAAGCGGGCCAATCGTATATCAGCCGCTACCGCTACGACGGCTCTCCATTCTTTCAGGACGATTGGCGGGTGCGGCCCAATCTCACGGTCAGCCTCGGCCTGCGCTACGAGGTGCAAACACTGGTCAGCGATCATCGCGACTGGGCGCCGCGCCTCGGTTTTGCCTGGGCGCCGGGCAGCGCGCGCAACGGCAAACAGAAGACAGTGATCCGCGGCGGATTCGGGTTTTTTTACGACCGCGTCGGGACTTCCATGTTTGAAACCGCCGGCCTCGACAACGGCGTCAACCAATTGCAGTATACGGTCTATAACCCGACTTTCTACCCGAATATTCCGGCGCTATCGTCATTGAGCGCGGGGCAGAACACGACGTACGTGGTCGATCCCAAGCTGCGCGCCGATTACAGCATGCAGGCGGCTCTCGGGGTGGAACGCCAGTTGCCGCGTAACACGACCGTGGCGCTGACGTATTCGTTCAATCGCTCCGTGCACCTGGCGCAGACCGTCCCCATCAATACGCCGCTGCCCGGCAGCTTCGATCCGTCCCAGCCTCTCAGCGCAACCAACGGCATTTTCCCGTACGGGTACTCCGCGGGCACGATTTTCGAAGACGAATCCGGCGGTTACATGCGCCAGCATATGCTGATGGCCAATTTCAATACACGCTTCAGCAGCCGCGTGTCGCTGTTCGGAAACTATACCCTGGGCTACGCCGACGACATTCCCTCCAAGCCGACCGATCCCTACGACTTCCGTCTGGATTGGGGGACCTCCAATTTCAATCGCCGTCAGAATTTCATGTTGATGGGCAACGTGGTGGGGCCCAAGAATATTCGCCTGGCGCCGTTCGTGGCGTTGCGTTCCGGCCAGCCTTACGACGTTCTGGCTGGCGAAGATCTGTTCGGCGACACGCTGACGAATGTGCGGGCTGGTTTTGTTTCGCGCGCCACCTGCTCCAGCGTGACTGCTTCCGGCGATAACGTCTGCTCGCCGTACGGTACCTTTACGAGCAGCTACGCGGTCTCGAATACCGGCAGCGTGGTACCGCGAAATTATCTGACCATGCCGGGACTTGTATCGATCAACCTGCGCATCTACCGGACCTGGGGATTTGGTGGGAACAAGAAGGTCAAGGCGAGCACGCAGGCGGACGGCGGGCCTCCGGGCAGCCCCGGCGTGATGGCGATGGCAGGCCGCGGCGGTCCCGGCGGTGGCGGCCCGCCTCCCGGCGGTGGCCCCGGTGGACCAGGCGGTCCGGGCGGTTTCATGGGCGGCGGCTCGAGCGAGCACCCCTACAACCTGACCCTCTCTCTGAACGTTGAAAACGTGTTCAATCACTTCAACCCGTCCGGCTACCAGGGCGTAATCACCAGCCCGTACTTTCTGGAAGCGACCTCGGTAAATACCGGCTTCGGTGGCGGCGGGCCCGGCGGCGCGCAAAACGGCAGCGTGGCCAACAACCGACGCATCCAGCTGGGTCTGCGATTCACGTTTTAGCGGCCGTGCGACGCCGGCTTAGCCGCCCCCGGTAAGTGGCAAAAGCCGTGAAGAAATATGCCTGCCGATAAGCACCGATGAACGCCGATAAAGAAAACAAAGGATTTATCGGCGTTCATCGGTTTCATTGACGGCTTGAACTTGATTTTTCACGGCTCCTTATGGGTCGTGGCTCCGACCAACCATTCGCTGCTATGCCGCGAACTGCCGTGGCGGGTATTTCCTTAAACGGCCTTAATATCTTTTTTTCGCTCAGACGGGGCCTTTACAGTTATTTACGCTCCTCGGCGGTTCTTATTCGTACTATAGGTAACCGTGGCCGTAGAGACGCCCGTCTTGAAATACAGGTGGCAGTGTGGCCGGGCCGATTGGCAAGGTTCGGTTGCCACAAATCCGGACCTTGATTTAAGCCGAAAGCACGGGACACGGCACAGGTTGCGTACCCGGATCGAACGGGGGACAACGGTGTCGATACGAAGGATTTCGCTTTGGCTGCTTCTGACGGCCGCGCTGGCCAGCAGCGCCGCGGCGCAGCAGGCGTCGACCGGGACGGTGAAGGGCGTTCTGATGGACGATTCAGGCGCCGTGATTCCGGCCGCAAGCGTGTCTCTATCGGGTAACGGGGTTTCCAGAACGGCCCAATCGCAGGCGGACGGCAGCTACTCGTTCGTGGGTCTGGCGCCGGGGCAATATAACGTAACAGTTAACTTCACCGGTTTTGCGCCGTTCTCCAAGATGGTCGCGGTGACGGCCGGCAGCGCCGCACAATTGCCGATCCAGCTTACCATCAAGGCCGAAACGCAGGAAGTGATGGTGCAAGCCGAGGGGAGTGCCCAGATCAGCGTGGAACCGGATAACAACGCGACCGCGCTGGTGGTGAAATCCACCGACCTGGAAGCGCTGCCGGACGACCCCGACGACCTCGCCGACGCGCTGCAGGCCCTCGCCGGGCCGGGCGCCGGACCCAATGGCGGCACGATCTACATCGATGGCTTCAGCGGCGGTCAGTTGCCGCCCAAGGAATCCATTCGCGAGATCCGCATCAACCAGAACCCTTTTTCCGCCGAGTATAGCTGGCTCGGTTTCGGCGGCATCCAAATTCTGACCAAGCCGGGCACCGACAAACTGCGCGGCGCGGTGTCGTTGATGGATAGCGACGGGATTTTCAATTCCCGCAACCCGTTTTCCAATATCAAGCCGGACTTCTCGAACCGCATGGAGGCGGCGAACCTGGCCGGCTCGCCCAGCAAGAAGGCCTCCTTCTTCGTGGATTTCAACCGCCGCGACGTGCAGAATAACTCGATCGTGGTGGCTCAGTATTTCAACGCCGCCACGTTGACCCAGTCCAATATCAATACTTCGGTGTTGGTGCCATCGACCTTCATGGTTATTGCGCCGCGCGTCGATTACCAGCTCACCACAAACAACACCCTGACGGTGCGCATGGAGGAGCGGGTGAATTCGACGGATAACGCCGGTGTCGGCGCCACCAGGCTGCCGACTCCCTACTCGAACCTGGGTTATAACAACACCGGCGACGGGCAGAATGTGATGGTGACGGAGAGCGCGGTGCTGAACCCCAAGGTGGTGAACGAGACCCGCTTCCAGTTCTATCGCAGTTGGTCGGCCAACGCGGGCAACCTGGTTCCGCAGATCAACGTGGCCGGCTCGTTTGTGGCCGGCGGCAACGGGTTGGGCGACAACCACGATCAGTACCGCCATTTCGAGATCCAGAACAATACCTCGGTGTCGCGCGGCTCCCATACCGTGCGCTTCGGCGTGAAGGCGCGGCGCGATGCCGATCAAAGCAATCAGCCCAACGGATTCAACGGCTCGTTCAGCTTTCTGGGAGGGGTGGAGCCGGAACTCGATTCGAACAACCAGATCGTCTACGATTCGAGCGGCAATCCGGTCACCGAAACCCTCACCTCGCTACAACAGTACGAGCGCACCGCGCTGCTTACCCAAGCGGGATTTAGCGAAGCGCAGATTCAGACGCTGGGCGGCGGCCCTTCGCAGTTCCGTATTCAGGCGGGCCAATCGTATATCAGCGCCCACCGCTACGACGCGGCTCCGTTCGTGCAAGACGACTGGAAACTGCTGCCGAACTTCACCCTCAGCCTCGGCCTGCGCTACGAGGTGCAAACGCTAATAAGCGATCATCGCGATTGGGCGCCGCGGCTGGGTTTTGCCTGGTCTCCGGGGAGCGCGCGCAACGGGGGACAGAAGACCGTGATTCGCGGCGGCTTCGGGTTCTTTTACGACCGCGTCTGGTATTCCATGTTTGAAAACGCCGCCCTCGACAACGGCGTCAACCAATTGCAGTACGTGGTCTATAATCCGACTTTCTACCCCAATATCCCACCGCTTTCGTCGCTGAGCATGGGCCAGAACACGACCTACGTGATCGATCCCAAGTTGCGCGCCGATTACAGCATGCAGGGGGCCCTGGGGGTGGAGCGCCAGTTGCCGCGCAACACCACCGCGGCGCTGACGTATTCATTCAATCGCGCCGTACACCTGGCGCAGACTGTGCCCATCAACACGCCGCTGCCGGGAACTTTCGATCCGTCTCAGTCTCTGAGCGCAACCAACGGCGTTTTCCCGTACGGCTACCAGGCTGGCACGATTTTCGAGTACGAATCCGGCGGCTACATGCGCCAGCAGTTGTTGATGGCCAATTTCAACACGCGTTTCAGCAGCCGCGTATCGCTGTTCGGCAATTATACGCTGGGCTACGCCCACGACATCCCCGGGACGCCGACCGATCCCTACGATTTTCGTGTCGATTACGGCACTTCCGGTTTTAATCGCCGCCACAATTTCATGGTGATGGGCAACGTGCTGCTGCCGTTGGCCGTTCACCTGGCTCCGTTCGTGGCTCTGGCTTCGGGCCAGCCGTACGACGTTCTGGCGGGCCAGGACATGTTCGGCGACACGCTGACCAACGCGCGCGCGGCGTTCTTGTCCCATACGACCTGCTCCACCCTGACCTATTCCGGCGACGACGTATGCTCCCCCTACGGCACCTTCACCACCGACTACCCGGTCACCAGCACCGGCAGTGTGGTCCCGCGCAACTATCTGACCATGCCCGGGCTGGTATCGATCAACATGCGCGTCTATCGCACCTGGGGATTCGGCGCCATCAAATCCACCAGACCGAATCAGACAAACGGCATGCCGGGGCCCCCGCCGGGCGGCATGATGGGACTTGGCGGCCGCGGCGGTCCGCCTCCGGGAGGCATGGGCGGCTTTATGGGCAGCACCACCGAGCACCCTTACAACCTGACCCTCTCGTTGAACGTCGAAAACGTGTTCAACCATTTCAACCCGTCCGGATACCAGGGCGTCGTCACCAGCCCGTACTTTCTGCAAGCGACTTCGGTGAATACCGGCTTCGGCGGCGGCGGTCCGGGCGGCGGGCAAAGCGGCAACGTGGCCAACAACCGCCGCATCCAGTTGGGTCTGCGATTCACGTTCTAGGGGCAACCGCTTCCTGACGGCCGCGGCTCGGTTTGATGGAGGCTATCCGACTTCTTCATTCGCCCGGCGCAGTAAGGCTCGCATGCAGGCGATGCAATAGGCCGTGCCCGCGCGCAGCAACCCGCTATCGCCGGCCAACCGCGGTACATGGTCCGGCTCCACGGCGCCGTTGAAGCGCACCTGCCGCAGCGCTTTCATCACCTGGTACATATCCATATAGCCGTCGTCGGGAAAGGTCTCGACGAAATGCGGCAAAGGGCCGGTCACGTTGCGGAAATGCACTTCGAAGATTTTGCCGCGCCCGCCGAAGTCGCGGATCATCTCGAAGACGTCCTTACCCATCCGCTCTCCGCCCTCCGACCACGTGCCCACGCAGAAGGTGAGGCCCCAGTTGGGGCTGTTGCCGGCGATTTCTTCCGCGCG
>JBEKZL010000450.1:0-3755 GCA_049509915.1 Bryobacteraceae bacterium
TTCCGCGCGCTCGAAAGCCTGCAGAACGAATACGGCATGCGCGTGGCGGCGATGACGCTGGGCGCCCACGGGTCGCTGGCGCGCATCGACGGGCGCTTCGTGTATTCGCCGGCTTTCGTGGTCAACTGCGTGGATACCACCGGCGCCGGCGACGTGTTCCACGGGGCGTTCTGCTATGCTGTTCTGAAAGGAATGCCGATGCGCGACGTGCTGGAGTTTGCCAACGCGATGGCGGCTTTGAACTGCACCGCGCTGGGCGCCCGCGGCGGCATTCGCGGTGTGGAAGAAGTGTACGCGCTGATGGCGCGCGCCGAGCGCCGCTCGCATTCCGATTTTGCGGCTCACGCCGCCCGAGACTGAATGTTCCCCATCCGCGATACACAGCCGAGCTACTCCAAGCCCGTGGTCACGGTTTTTCTGATCGTGATCAACATTCTGGCGTTCCTGTTCGAGTTTTCGCTCGACGATTACACCCGCAACGCGTTCATCTTCCAGTACGGGCTGGTGCCCGCCCACTTCGCCGTGGCCAACATCTTCACATCTATGTTTCTCCACGCCGGCTGGCTGCACGTTTTGGGCAACATGTGGTTCCTGTGGATTTTCGGCGACAACGTGGAAGATATCCTGGGGCACGGCAAGTTTCTGCTTTTCTATCTCGCCTGCGGCACGGTCGCGGGCCTGGCGCAGGTTCTTATGGATCCGTTTTCGCGCGTGCCGATGGTGGGCGCCAGCGGCGCCATCGCCGGCGTGCTGGGCGCGTACATGGTGAAGTTTCCGCGCTCGCGCATCGTCACCCTGTTCGTGCTCATTATCTTCATTACCCGTGTCGATATCCCAGCCTGGATTTATCTTTTCTACTGGTTCGTGATCCAACTGAGCGGTAGTTTCGGCTCCGCCGGTATCTCCCAGGGCGGCACGGCATTTGCCGCCCACGTGGGCGGCTTCTTGGCCGGCATCGCCCTCATCTTCCTGCTGGGCACCCGCCCCATCTATTCCCGCCGCGAGGACCTGCACTGGTAACATGGCACCCGAGCGCCTGGACGTCCTGGCCATTGCCGCGCACCCGGACGACGTGGAACAAACTTGCGGCGGAACCCTCATCCGCATGGCGGAGCTCGGCTACCGCACCGGCATCGTCGATCTCACCGCCGGCGACATGGGTACCCGCGGCACTCCCCAGGAGCGCGTCGCCGAATCCGCCCAGGCCGCCGCCGATATGCTGGTCTCGTTTCGCGACAACCTGCGCATGCCCGACGCGCGCCTGGAGAATTCCCTTCCCGCCCGCCTCACCATCGCCGCCAAAATTCGTGAACTCACCCCGCGCGTCCTCATTCTGCCTTACTGGGAAGCCCGCCACCCCGACCATTACCGCGCCAGCGAGTTGGGTTTCGAGGCCAGCTTTCTGGCCGGCCTGAAGAAGCTCGACGAGTACTCCCAGCCGCACCGCCCCCAGAAAATTCTCTATGCCAGCCTCTACGCCGACGTCAAACCCTCCTTCGTAGTGGATATCAGCGCGCAATTCGAGCGCCGCATGTCGGCCCTGCTGCGCTACCGCTCCCAGTACGGCGCCGCCGAAGCCGGGGCCCTGTTCCCGGACGAAGCCGAAATCCGCGAACGCCTGGCCGCCATCGCCCGCTTCTACGGCAATCAGATCGGGGTGCGCTACGGCGAGCCCTTCGTGGTCAAAGAGCAGATCCGCATCGACGATATCGTGACGATGCCGGTCCGGTCCATGTGAGTGGCATTGCGCATGCAGACCCCTTCGCTGGTCCTGTTCGATATCGATGGCACCCTCGTCCGCCGCGCCGGCCCGCATCACCGCGAGGCTCTCGCCTACGGCATCCGCCGCGTCATGCACCTCGAAACCACCACCGACGGCATCCCGGTGCAAGGCATGCTCGATCCCTTGATCCTCACCGCCATGCTGCGCCGCGCCGGCGTCCGCTCGGCCCAAATCGGCGCCAACCTGGCCGCCATCGAGCGCGCCGCCACCCGCTATTACCTGCGCGTCTGCCCGCCCATCGGCGACCGCCTCTGTCCCGGAGTTCCCGCCGCGCTCTCGAAACTCAGCCGGCACGGCGCCCTGCTGGGGTTGGTAACCGGCAACCTTACCCGCATCGGCTGGCACAAACTGGAACGCGCCGGCCTTGCCAGCTATTTTGCCTTCGGCGCTTTTGGCGACATGGCGCCCAACCGCGCCGCACTGGTGAAGCTCGCCATCGGCGAAGCACGGCGCAGAGGCTGGCGTGGCGAGCGCGTCCGCATTTCCATGATCGGCGACGCCCCCGCCGACATTCTGGCCGCGCGCCGCAACCGCATCCGCTCCATCGCCGTTCGTACCGGCATCACTCCGCCCGCCGACCTGGAATCGCTCGCGCCCGATTACCTCCTCCCCAGCCTCTCTCACCTCCGCCTGCGCATGTTGGGTGGCAGTGCGTTGAACCGGTAAATTCGGTGTGCTGCGTGTTGGCGAAAATCCTGCCGCCGACACTGATCTGCGGATTGAAAAAACAAAGTCAATTATCTGTATTCATCTGTGTTGAACTGTGGCTAATATTCGTTGTTTTGCAGCTTCTTACGGTTGCGGCTCAGGTTACGGCACACGTCGGGCTGAGGGCCTGAACTGGAGGAGGATGCAGCCAGCCGAGGATGTCGGTCCACAAGAGATGATGGCCTGTCCCGGTTGCCGCGGAGCGATTTTGGGGTGCGGGTTTAATCAGGCGGCGGCGGTTTGGGACTTGTTGAGGCAACACTGTTTGAATTTCCTGCCGCTGCCGCACGGGCAGCGTTCGTTGCGGCCGGTTTTGGGGTCGGGGCGGCGATAGGGCTGTCGGGGAATTTGTGCATTTTTGTGCATGAAATCGGGGTTTTGGGTGGCGGACTCGTGGGCAACGGGTCCCTGAGCGGATTTTGGGAGGGTGGGGGTGGCGCGGCGCTCCTTCGCGGGAGAAGGCAGGGCGTGACTGAGGATGAAGATGGCGGCCCTAAGGCGAGCGGAGGCGGAGGATTTCGGGTCTTGGAGGATCTGTTCGAGCGCTTGGAAAGCCAGCTCAGCGCGAGCGACGGCCCCTTCGCGCAGCGTGTCGGCGCGATCGTTTTGGGCGTCGCGGAGGGCTGCCTCGAAAGCCGGCGAGGTGTGGCGCCAATTGGCGATGGTGTTGCGGTGAACGCCGGCCCGGTCGGCGGCGGCATTGAGGTTGGCGCCGTTCAAGAGGGCGTCAATAACCTGGAGCTGAGGAGCGGCGAGGGCGGAATCGGGCATGAGAGCTACCTTTCGGCCACTACGATAGCTTGCGAGCGCGGGAAAATCGGGTGTCCGGATGGGACAGATTTGGCGGAAGTGGCTTGGAATGAAGAGGAAGGAAGTATTTAGGAAATCCGTGACTGCTCTTGGCCCAGGGGTGGGTTTTCAGGGAACTCTCTGCAAACTTAAGAGGCGCAGCGGCCTGTAAATGATGCGCCGGCGATGCGTCGAGTGGCACCTGAAAGATGCAAGCGCTGTTTCCACGTTGCACTTTACCGATAAGCCCACTCTTCGGGCCATGACGGGCGTCGACGACGCCCAACGCGGCTTGCTATTGTATGGTCGCGGCGACAACGCACCTAACGCGCGTGTGTGTCGGTGCCCTCCTATCGGTATTGCCCCAGGTGGCGAGTGCGGCCGAGGCGGACTCCTGGGTGCAGTTGGGAACCGTGGATCGCAGCAACGTCTACACTGTCGTACTTCGGGATCGAACCTGTGACCAGGGCCTGAT
>JBEKZL010000451.1:0-3734 GCA_049509915.1 Bryobacteraceae bacterium
TTGAGCGCGTCCAGCACCGCCGCAACGTCGAATTCGCGGTGCAGCGTGGACTTCACTCCGATCTCGATGTTATCGAAATCGATAAACACGGCGATCTTCAGTTTCTGTTCCATTTCTCTTCTATTCCTTAGCATTCCGGCAATCGGTGCGCCAGGCCCCGAGGCCCGCCGCGCTGGATTGTCTCTGCGCGCCGTCGGGCGAACGCGCCCGCTGGCTACGCACATTAAAGCCACTGGCCTCATGCGTAGTGTACCCTACTTCGGCGGCGGCGTGTCCCGGTTACGCAAGGCGCTGTTCGATCGATCTCAGATACTGGCGATTGCGCAGGGCACTTTCGCGGGGCGTGCCCATGCCGGGCAAGATATCCTGCTCCACCAGCACGTAACCGGAGTAGCTTTTGGATTTTAGCCAGGCGAGGACGGCGGGGAAGTCCACCGAGCCACGGCCAAGCTCGCAGAAAACGCCGTGACCGAGGGCGGTGAAATAATCCCAACCCTCGGCGCGGGCGCGCTTGGCCACTTCGGGCGCGCAATCCTTAAAATGCACGTACCATACGCGGTCGCCGAAACGCGCAAGCCCGGCCATGGCATCGCCGGTACCGGCGCCGTAGACGAAGTGGCCGGTGTCGAAGACCAGGCCGACGTAGCGCGGGTCGACCAGTTCCAGGAAGCGGGCGATTTCGTCGGGCGTCTCCACGTAGCCGCCGCAATGGTGATGAAAGACGGTGCGCAAGCCGGTTTCGTCCGCTACGGCCTTGGCGATGTCGTTGGCGCCGGCGGCGAAAGTACGCCACTCATCGGCGCTCAAGCCCATGGAAGCGGCGATGCGGCCTGCGTTCCGGGTGCGCTCGGCGACAGTACCGTTCTCATCGGCGAGCACCAGGAACGGTGCCGGACTGGTGGCCACCCCGGCCAGCAGACGCGCCGTGCGGACGGCTGCCTCGCAACCTCCGGCGTGCGCCGATTGGTTCTTGAGGGCCACCGGGACGAACGCGCCCAGCATGGCCAGGCCGCGCCGCGACAATTCAGCGCCCAGCGCCGAGGGGTCGGTGGGCATGTAGCCCCAATCGCCCAACTCGGTCCCGCTATAACCGGTGGCGGCCAGTTCGTCGAGCATGCGGTCGAACGGAACGGTTTCTCCAGGCACCCCGTCGAATTCGAGCGATCCCCAGGAGCACGGGGCATTACCTACGCGTAACGCGGACATGGGTCCCATCGGCTTGGAGGGCGCCGGCTAACTGCCGGCGGCGATCTCGTGCCTCCTCTCTTTGACTCTGGCTTCTTCATACTGCGCGCGGGCCTCGCGGATGGAAGCGAACTCGGAGACTTCCGAAACCTGGACGTCCCACCAGCTCTCGTAGCCGGGCACGCGCATTTCCTTATCGACCTCGACCACCACCACGCGAGTGCCCTTGCCCTCGCGCATGTCTTCCACCGCGGCGGCCAATTCTTCGTGGGTGCGGACGCGGACAGCGCCGGCGCCCATGCCGGCGGCCAAGGCAACGAAATCGACCGGGACGTAGCCGCCATCGAGTCCGCCCGATTCCTGGCGCCGCATGCGATAGTCGGTGCCGAAGCCGCCCGAGCCGATCGACTGCGACAAGCCGCCGATACTCGAAAACCCGTGGTTGTCGAGCACGATGATATTCAGCTTACGTCCCTCCTGGACGGACGTCGAAATTTCCGAAAACATCATCAGAAACGAGGCGTCGCCCACCATCACATAGACTTCGGATTCGGGTTTGGCCATCTTGACTCCAAGACCACCGGCGATTTCGTAGCCCATGCACGAATTGCCGTATTCCATGTGGTAGCCGCCGGGCCGGCAGGTGCGCCACAGCTTGTGCAGGTCGCCGGGGAGGCTTCCGGCGGCGTTGACCAGCACGTCTTCCGGCTTCGCGATTTGGTTCACAATGCCGATGACTTCACCCTGGCTGAGCGGCGGCCCGTGGCGCAAGCCGTAAATTCGATTCGTTTCGGCTTCCCATTCGCATTTGGCGGAGGCGATCCAGCCGGCATATTCGGAATCGATACGATAGCCCGCCACGGCCGCACCCAACCGCTCGAGCGCGGCGCGGGCATCGGCGGCCACCGGCAGCGCGGCGTGCTTGTAGGCATCGATGGCGGCAACGTTGATATTGATGAACCGTACGCCGGGGTTCTGAAAGGCGGTCTTGGAGGCGGTGGTGAAGTCGCTGAGGCGGGTGCCGATGGCGATCGCCAAATCGGCCTGGCGGGCGGCGATGTTGGCGCCAGGTGTTCCGGTGACGCCGATGGCGCCCAGGTTCTGGGGATGGTCGAAGCGCAGCGAACCCTTGCCGGCCTGGGTTTCGCCCGCGGGAATTCCGGTGCTTTCGCAGAATCGCGCCAAAGCTTCGCACGCCTCGCTGTAGATCACGCCGCCGCCGGCCACGATCAGAGGATGGCGGGCGGCGCGGATAATTTCGGCGGCGCGCGCGATCAGAGACGGTTCGGGCTCGGGCCGGGGAATGCGCCAGACCCGCTTTTGAAACATCTCTTCCGGGTAGTCCCAGGCTTCGGCCTGCACGTCCTGCGGGAGGGCGAGCGTGACGGCGCCGGTTTCGGCGGGCGAAGTGAGCACGCGCACGGCCTCGACCACGGCGCAGGGCAGTTGGTCGGGGCGGTTGATGCGGTCCCAATAGCGGGACACCGGCCTGAAGGCGTCGTTGACGCTGATATCCTGGCTGTGCTCGCTTTCCAGTTGCTGCAGCACGGGTGCGACGTTGCGGCGCGCGAACAGGTCGCCGGGCACGAGCAGCACGGGGATGCGGTTGATGGTGGCCGTGGCTGCGCCCGTAATCATGTTGGTGGCGCCGGGGCCGATCGAAGAAGTGCAGACGAAGGTGCGCAGGCGGTTGCTGGCTTTGGCGAACGCGGTGGCGATGTGAACCGCGCCCTGTTCGTTGCGGCAAAGATAATAGGGGAACTCGGGCGTCTGCTGGAGGGCCTGGCCGATGCCGGCGATGATGCCGTGGCCGAAAATCCCCCACGCGCCGGCGAAAAAGCGATTCTCGCGGCCGTCGCGCTCCACATACTGGTTGCGCAGGAACCCGATGAGGGCCTGCGCCATCGTCAATCGACGGGTCAATCGACGAGCGTTCACGAGCGACTCTCCTGGGACTGGCTGGACGACAGGGCCGCCAGCGCGTCGGCCACGCTCCACCCCTGGTGAATGATGCGGCCGGCAGCTTCGGCGACCGGCAGCGGATCGGCTGCACCGGGGTAGAGGACGGTGCGGCCGACCAGGGCGCCGCGCACGGTGGGCGAGCAGGCCAGCCCTTGGCCCAGTTCGCTAAGAAACTTGGGGGGATCTCCCGCCGATTCCCCGCCCAACAAGAGGATGGGGAGGGTGGTGGCGCGGGTCACTGTCTGGAAGCCTTCGCAATAGGGCAGCTTGAGCCAGAGGCGGCGGCTGCTGTCTCCCAAAGCGGAAGCTACGCCGGCGATGCGCGCCAGCGCTTCTTTGGTTTTCACGATGGCCCAGGAGCCGGGGATGTGCTCCATCGGCAGCGGCTCGAGGAACGTCGGTATGCCCAGCGCGTTGGCTTCGGTGATGGCATGGGAGGTGGCCAGCAGGGTTTTGAGCGATCCGGCATCCTGATCGGCGATGCGCAGCATCAGATTGGCGCCATCCAGATTCCACTGGGCGCAGGTGGCCGGCGTGGCGCCGCTGATGGGGTCGTCCAATTCCCAGGACGCGCCCGCCAGACCGCC
>JBEKZL010000452.1:0-3687 GCA_049509915.1 Bryobacteraceae bacterium
ATGGAAGTGACTTCGGCCAGCGATTCGGCGGTGGGCGGATTGAAGGAAGTCATCGCCCTGGTGAGCGGCAACAAGGTCTTCAGCAAACTGAAGTACGAAAGCGGCGTACACCGCGTGCAGCGCGTCCCGGTCACCGAACAGCAAGGCCGGGTGCACACGTCCGCCATCACCGTGGCCGTTCTGCCGGAAGCCGACGAGGTGGAAATCAGGATCGATCCCAAGGACATCCGCATCGACACCTTCTGCTCGTCCGGTCCGGGCGGCCAGTCGGTCAACACCACCTACTCGGCCGTGCGCATCACCCACCTCCCCACCGGGCTGGTGGTTTCCTGCCAGGACGAAAAATCGCAGATCAAGAACCGCGCCAAGGCGGAGCGCGTGCTGCGTTCCCGGCTATATGAAATCGAGCTCGAAAAGCAGCAGGCCGCCCTCGGCGCCGAACGCCGCAGTATGGTCGGCTCCGGCGATCGCAGCGAGAAAATCCGCACCTATAACTTCCCCCAGAATCGCGTCACCGACCACCGCATCGGCCTCACCCTCCATCAGCTCGACTTCGTAATGGACGGCAAGCTCGACCAGCTCCTGGACGGCCTGACTACCTATTACCAGACCGAAAAGCTCAAGCACCAGGGCGACCAGGCAGCCTAGGCGCCCTGGCACGGAGATGACCCTCCAAACCGCGCTCCTGCAAGGCATCGAACTCCTGAATGGCGCCGGCGTAGGGGTGCCGCGCCTAACCGCCGAAGTCCTGTTGGGCCACGCTATCCACCGCGACCGGGTCTACCTCTACGCTCACCCCGAACGGGAATTGGCCGAGGTGGAATGGCTCCACTATGGCCGATACCTGCACGAGCGCATGGGAGGCAAGCCCACCCAGTACATCACCCGGCGCCAGGAATTCTACGGCCGCGAATTTCGCGTCACGCCCGACGTGCTGATTCCCCGCCCGGAGACCGAGCACGTCATCGAAGTCGCCCTGCCGCTGGCCCGCGGCGCGGGGATCGTGCTCGATGTCGGCACCGGCTCTGGTGCCATCGCCGTCACACTGGCTCTCGAAACCGGCGCGTCCGCCCTCGCTACCGACATTTCGCCGGCCGCCGCCGCCGTAGCTCGCGATAATGCCGTTCGCCTGGGCGCGCGTGTGAACGTCGCCGTCTGCGACCTGATGGAACCTGTCGCCTCCGCCTCCGTCGGCCTGATCGTCTCCAACCCGCCGTACGTTCCGCTCGGACAGCGCGAGGGACTGCAGCGCGAGGTCCGCGACTTTGAGCCGCCAGTGGCGCTTTACGGCGGCGAGACCGGCTTCGACATCTACCAGCGCATCGTGGCCGGCGCTCCACGTGTGCTGCAGCCCGGTGGATGGCTGGTACTGGAGCTCGGCTTCGGCTGCCACCAGCGCGTGGCCGGGATGCTGGCAAACTGGAGCGGCATGCGCATCGAGCCCGACCTGGCCGGCATCCCGCGTGTGATCGCCGCGCGGAAAAGCTAAGCCTCCGATTACGATTCCGCCCGCTTCAGCTTGACTCCGCCATTGGTGGTCGTGACGTGAATCAGCGAACCGCCGGAGCCAACGCTAAAGTCCAGCCGCCGCGGCCTTAAATCGCCATTCAGCGTCACCGGAAAATCCGACTCAATGTTGCCGCTTCCGGTCTCCGCCTGTATATGCGCCGAATAATAGGACGGCATTACTACGGTAACGCCCCCGTTCCGCGTACTGACTTCCAGTTGCCGGCCCTCCCACATCGAACCGGTCAGCTCCACCTGAATTCCGCCATTCACTGTCGCACCGCTCACATCGCCCGCCACCCTCTTCAGACGCACGCCGCCGTTGTTCACATCGAAGTGGATTTGGCCGCGCACATCGGAAATCGTCATCCCCCCGTTGCGGGTCTTCAGGTTCAGATCGGTTGTCTGCGGCACGAAGATTTCGTAACTGACGCTCCACCCGGCATTGTGAGCCGGCTCCGGTCCGGTAGCACGTACCTCCCCACCGGAACTGGCAACCGAGACCTGGCTCGCCATCAGCGCCGCGGCCGTCTCCGTATCGCCCGACGCCTCGACTCGTGCGCGAACCAGCACATCGCTCCGCAGCCAGCCCTTAACAGTCGTGCCGCCGTTGGGGCCCGCATCCACGCTGAGTTGCCCCGTGGAGGCTACGGTTTGCTCGCGCATCTCGCAATGGCGCGCGTGTTCCCCATCATGGCCTCCGTTCTCGCAAGTCATTTGTTTTTCGCTGTTGTCCTGCAATTGTGCCAACAAGGGAACGTTCCCCGTCCAAACCGCCAGGCCGATCCCGGCCGCGATGGTGAGCGCCGATTTCATCGAATCCTCCTTCCCGTACGGGATCCTCCCAAAGGAGTTCCCTTCAGGTGTTCATACCGCCCAATCCGGGAAAGGTTACACAAAAACGCGCAAGTGGGACAGGCCTCCCTGGCGCGCGGCCGCGGTCCGGCTACAAGGGCCGCTTGGTTTCGGTCACTTTCCGAGCCGCGACCGCCAGGGAGTGCTCGGAACGGACTTCCCCCAGGTCGGTTAAGCACTCCTCCATGCAAATCGGCCCGGAAGTCCTCTGCCACTCGGGTAATATAAGAAGATATCGCAACGGAGGAGCATGGGAGTCGGCATTCGTCTGGAAAATCTTCGCAAAGTCTACGACACCCCGCCGCCATCGCTGGCCCGGGGCGCGGCCTTCTCGTTCGCGCCGCGCCGCAACGGCTCTAAGGAGAAGAAGAAAAAGTTCGAGGTGGTCGCCGTCGACGGCATTTCGCTTGACATCGGCGCCGGCGGCATTTTCGGCCTGCTCGGTCCCAACGGCGCCGGCAAATCCACCACCATCGGCGTCCTCACCACCCGCACCCGCCCCACCAGCGGAAGCGCGTTCGTCGGCGACTACAACGTCTGGGAGCGGCAGGTCGAAGCCAAGCGCCTGATCGGCGTGGTCCAACAGCGCCCCAACCTCGATTTCTCCCTCACCGCGCGCGAAATCCTGCTCTTTCACGGCCGGTATTTTGGCGTCCCCGACCGCGAGAATCAGCGCCGCGCCGCCGAGCTGCTCGAAAAATTCAAACTCACCGACCGCGCCGACCAGGCCTTGCTCGGCTTTTCCGGCGGCATGATGCAACGCGTCTCCATCGCCCGCGCCATGATGCACGATCCCCAGGTTCTGTTTCTGGACGAGCCTTCGGCCGGCCTCGACCCGCAAGCCCGCCTGCTGCTCTGGGAGATTACCCGCGATTACAACCGCCAGGGAAAGACCATCGTGCTCACCACCCATTACATGGACGAAGCCGACACCCTCTGCGACCGCGTCGCCATCATCGATCATGGGCGGCTGATCGCCGAGGGCTCGCCCGCCGAGCTCAAGCAATCCATCCCGGGCGGCTACCTGTTGCGGCTGCGCTTCGACCGCGTTCCCGACGAGATGATCGACACCCTGCGCGCCATGCCGGGCGTGCGCGAGGTGCGCGCCAAGGACGGCACCGCCGAACTCTACGCCGACCGTGGCGGCCCGCTCATTCCCGCCATCGTCAATACCGCGCAGGCGGCCGGCGTCGAACTGCGCGACGTCAATATTTCCGAACCGAGCCTGGAAACCCTGTTCCTGCACCACACCGGAAGGAGCTTGCGCGATTGAACTGGAGAACCTTTTACGCCCTGCTGAGCCGCGATGGGCACGTGGCCCGCAAG
>JBEKZL010000453.1:0-3677 GCA_049509915.1 Bryobacteraceae bacterium
GCGGCGGCGTATTCACGTGGTCCGTCATCACCTGGTAGTCGCTGTCGCTCTCGAACGGAACGTGGCCCGCCAGCATCTCGTAAAGGGTGATGCCGAGCGCATAGATGTCGGAGCGGATGTCCACGCCCCGGTTCGTCACCTGTTCCGGGGCCATGTACCACGCCGTGCCCATCTGCGTGCCGGTGCGAGTCATGCTGCGATTGCCCAGCACCTTGGCGATGCCGAAATCCATCACCTTCACGATGCCCTGCCGGTTGACCATGATGTTGCCGGGCTTAATGTCGCGATGCACGATGCCCATGCGGTGGGCGTAGCCAAGCCCCAGCAGCGCCTGGCGGAACAGCGGGACGGCCTCCTGGCTGGGAATGGGCCCGCGCCGCTGAATCATGCCGGCGAAGGATTCGCCCTCGATAAACTCCATCACCATCCACGCCGAGCCGCCCTCCACCAGAAACGCGTACAGCGTGGCCAGGTTCACGTGGTTCAGGCTGGCCTGGGCGCGCGCCTCGGCACGAAAACGCTGTTCCAGTTCCGGATTCCTGGCCAGTTCGGCCGCCAGCGCTTTGAGGGCGACCACCCGGTCGAGCGAAACGTCGATGGCCTTGTACACCACCCCCATGCCGCCCTCGCCGAGCTTGTCGACAATCCGATAGCCTGCCACCGTGGTACCGATCATCTGGCGCTTCCCCGTTCTATCATTTTGCCTGCAGCCACTGTTCAATCGCATTCACGTACTGAATCGGCGCACCGGACGCGGGAACGAAATTAAAGACCTGCCCATTGATGCGCATGTGAAACGCGGCGCGGCCTCGAATCGGAAACCGGTTCACCCTGACTTCCTCCACCGCCGAAGCCGCCACCGCGAAATCGTCGCGGCGTCCATCGGAACTGCCGAGGACATGGAAGACCACCCGCCCGCCGCCAATCTGCAACTGGCCCCAGCAACTGGGCCATAAGAACTTGCCGCCGCCCACACCGTGATCGTGGTAGACCGACATCAACGGACTCAAGCGCGCCGTCTGGGGTGCGGGAGCCTGCGGCGGCGCAACCGGCGGGGCCTGGCTGGCGGGCGCGGGCGCCGTCTGGGCGGGAGCCTGCGCCGGCTGCTGTGGCGCGGCCGCGGGAGCCTGCGCCGGTTGCCGCGGCGTGGGCGTGGGGGTGGGCGCGGAGGCCTTCTGCGCCGGCGCCGGCTTGGCCGCAGCATCGCCCGCCACCAGAATGTCCAAAGTGCGCGTCGCCGTCTGGCCGTCGGCAGCCTTGGCGGTGAGGGTGAACTCGGCATCGGCCCGTGCATCGATCACCCGGCTGCCCTCGGCCGGCACCGTGCCGATGGCCGGGCTGATGGTCACTTCCGTGGCGCCCGGAACCGACCAGCGCAGCGTCACCCGCTGTCCCGCGCCGACCGGGTTCGGCGAGGCCTCGAACGCCCCCACCGCGAAAGGCGCCGCCGCGTTTTTCATCTCGATATCGACCTGCTCGGGACTGGGCGCGGGATTGACAATCTGCGATGGCGATACCTGAGCGGCAATGGGTCCCGGCAGCGGGCGCGGCGGCTGCGGGCTGAACAGGAGCCAGCCTCCCATCAGCAACACCACGGCTCCAAGGGCCCCCAGCACCATCCTGCCGGGCCAGGTGTTGAATAGAACCGCCAGCCCGGCGGGGGGATTTCGAGCCGGCGGCGGGGCCTGGTATAGCGGGGCCTGTGCCTGCGGCGGCGGCCGATACGGCGGTGGAAGAGGGGGAGGAACAGTCGCGGCAGCAACCACCGTCCGGGATGCGGTTGGTCTGGCGGCACTCGGCGGCGGCGGGACGGCCAACACCCCCGCGCCGGCAACACCGAAATCGTGGGGACGCTCCAGCGCCGCGCCGAATTCCTCCACCGTCTGGAAACGCTCGTCCGGGTTCTTCGCCAGCGCTTTCAGGACGGCGTTCTCGACTCCTTTCGGAATGTGCGGATAGAACTTCGAGGGCGGCGGCGGAGGGGTGTGCACGTGGTCCGACATCACCTGGAACTCGCTCTCGCGGTGGAACGGCGCATTCGCCGTCAGCATCTCGTACAGCGTGATGCCGAGCGAATAGATGTCGCTGCGCGCGTCGGCGTCGGTGGTGAGCACCTGCTCGGGCGACATGTAGCGGCAGGTGCCGACCGGCATCCCCGTGCGCGTCAGACCGCGCTCGCCCATCACCTTGGCTATGCCGAAGTCCATCACCTTGACGATGCCCTGGCGATTCAGCATCAGGTTGCTGGGCTTGATGTCGCGATGAATGATGCCGGCGCGGTGGGCATGGGCGAACCCCAACAGCGCCTGCCGGAACATGGGCACGGCGGTTTCGGCGGGGATCGGGCCGCGGCGGTGAATCATGTTCGAGAACGTTTCACCGTCGACGAATTCCATCACCATCATGGAGTTGCCCCCGACGGTAAGAAACGCATAGAGCGTGGCCAGGTTGGTATGGTTGAGATTGGCCTGCGCCTTGGCCTCGCTGCGAAAACGCGCTACCAAATCCGGCACGCGGGACAGGTCCGCGTTGAGCACCTTGATGGCAACGCTACGGTCGAGCGTGGTGTCTATCGCCTTGTAGACCACCCCCATGCCGCCCTCGCCGAGCTTCTCGATAACCCGGTAATTACCGACTTCGGTTCCGATCATGGCCGTTCCGGCTCGGCCGGGTACTCCGGCCTGGTCTTCTTCAAGCGGCTGGGAGCGGCCTGTGCCGGCGCGCCGTCCACGCGCACGATCTGCAGGGTGATGTTATCCGGGCCGCCGCGGTCCCTGGCCATTTGCACCAGTTGCCGGCAGGCCTGGCGGGGCTCCGAGCGGGTGGCCGCGTCGGCCAGCTCAGCGTCGCTCACCAGGCCGTGCAGCCCGTCCGTGCAAATCAGCAGCGTGTCGCCGGGCTCGAGGGGAATGGCGGCGTCGGGGACGTCCACCGTAACGGCCCCGTTCATTCCCAGCGCGGACACAAGCACGTTGCGGTCCGGATGGTCGGCCGCCTGCTCCGCGGTGATCACCCCTGTATCCACCAGGCGCTGCACCAGGGAATGATCGTGAGTGACGCGGCGGATGGCGCCGCCGCGGATCAGGTACAGCCGCGTGTCGCCGACATGGCCGTAATAAAGCATCCCGCCGATCAGTGCGGCGGCAGTGCAGGTGGTGCCCATGCCCGCCAGCTCCGGGTGCTCCCGGGCGTAATCCTGAATGGCGGCGTGGGCCTTCGAAAGCGCCGCGAACAGCAGCTCGGAAGGGTCGCCCGCGCCGCTGCTCCACGTCTGCCTCACCATCTCCACCGCAATGCCGCTGGCAATCTGGCCGCCTTCGTGGCCGCCCATGCCATCGGCCACCACCAGCAGCCGGCCGCGCGCCCGGAACGCGTCGTCGTCGTCCGGCTCGAAATAACAATAGTAGTCCTCGTTGCGCTCCCGCACGCAGCCGGGGTCGGTCAGGTTCGCCAGTTCGATGCCGGGTCGTACCGTCATGCCCGCCCTACAGGCACTTGAATTTCAACACCACATCGCCCACCCGGACCGTATCGTTATCCTTCAGGTCCTCGCGGGCAACCGATTCCGCGCTCTGGTTCAGGAACGTTCCGTTGGTGGAATCGAGATCGGTCAGAATGAACCTCTCTTCCTTGTGGCGGATGCTGGCGTGATGTCCCGACACGGTGACGTCGCGAAT
>JBEKZL010000454.1:0-3637 GCA_049509915.1 Bryobacteraceae bacterium
ATTGCACGATGGCAGGAAGCGATCCGGCGCGGCGCGGATAATTTCGGCAGCAATTATGAGTTGGCCAAACTGGCCGAGCAGCGCGACGAATTGGCCCTGGCGGCGGAACATTATGCCAGCGCGTGGCGTCTGGAACCGGAGCGGCGCATGGTGCTGCTGGACCTGGCGCGGGTGTGGACGGGTATGGGGCGCACAGAGGACGCCATGGCCGCTGTCTTGGCGGCGTCCCGCGCGCCGGAGCCCCGCTGCAGCGAGCTGGCGCGGGAATCTTTGCCGGAGCGGTATCCGTACGTGGGAGAGTTTCAGAGGGCTGTGGAGCTTGACTCCCGGAACGCCGCGCTGCGGCGCGAGCTTGCCTATCTCCTGCTGAAACTCGGGCGGCAACCGGAAGCGGAGAGCGAATTCGGCAAACTGGTGGAACAGGACGGCGACCTGCTGGCAGCCACGCAACTTGGCTTTCTGCTGCGGGCGCGGGGTGAAGAGGCAGCCGCCCAAATCCTGTTCGACCGGGTGCTGGCGGGCGGCGACGAAGAGCTGGCAAATCGGGTGCGCGCGGTTCTGCGGCTGCCGCAGGCAGGCCAGGTTCACGGCGACGCTCGTACGCAGGCGCTGACCGCCAAGGAGATGGCTGATCGCAGCTATAAGGCGGGTTACCTGAAGGACGCGCTGAAATACCTGCAGGAGGCCAACGAAGCCGACCCCACCGACTACGCCGTGGTGTTGCGGCTGGGCTGGACGTACAACATGCTTCACCAGGACGTAGAAGCCTACCGGTATTTCGGCATGGCTCGGCAGAGCTCCGATCCGAAGATCGCGGCCGAGGCGCGGAAGGCGTGGCTGAATCTACGGTCGGTGGGCGCCCGCGTGCGCATCACCGGGTGGATGTACCCGATCTTTTCGACCCGGTGGCACGATCTGTTCGGCTACGGCCAGGTGAGGTTGGAGTTGCGCACCGGCTTGCCGCTGGTGCTGTATAGCGGCGTTCGCCTGGTTGGAGATACGCGGTTGACAATCGGCGCGGTTTCGCCGGTGGCGCTATCGGAAAGCTCGGTGATTTTGGCTGGAGGAGTCCGAAGCCTGCCGTGGCATGGAGTGACGGGTTGGTTTGAAGCCGGGTCGGCGGTGGGCTACATGAGCGACCGCGCGTTGCCCGACTACCGCGGGGGAGTGTCCATGGCGCGTGGTTGGGGACACTCGATAGCGGCCGAAACGGGAGGCTGGTTTACCGATACCACCCTGGATGGGGTATTCGTGAGCCGGTTCGGCGACGATCTCCTGGCGTATAGCCACACCAGGGTGGGGTATACGCTTGCGCCGGGCGAGGTTCGCGCGCAGGTGGTCTGGACCGGGAATCTGACCGTGGACGATCAACGGCAATACTGGGCCAATTTTGTGGAAACGGGTCCTGGTATCCGAATTCGCGCCGGCTGGATGCCGCCGCCGATGTACATAGGCGTGGACGCTATGCGCGGAGCGTTTCTGATCCACGATGGTAATCCGGGGCGGCCGAATTTTAACGATGTTCGGATGGGGATCTGGTATGCGTTTGTGCATTAGCTTGCTGTGGCTGGCTGCCGGCTTGATTCGGGGTGAGCAACTTCCTTATTTTCATATGGTTGGCGGAAGCCAAGAGAGCTGGGCGTCGATTCTAGGGTCGATCGGGATGGAAGCGAAGCCGATGGACGAGGCCCGGGTTTTCGTGGCTGGGGAGGGTGCGCCGGCTTCCACTGAATGGATGGCCCGAATAGAAGAGGGAGCTTTTCTGATTCTGGAGGGCCAATCGCCGCTGGCGGAGCAGCTCGGATTTCGAAGCGGTCAGAAGGTGCTCCGCGTTGGAAACATACGTGACGTGCATCGGCCGGACCTGCCCATAATTTGGGAAAAGCCGCTAGACTTGACCGGGATCGAAGTGCCGGAAGGCGCTCGGGTCTTTGCTCGGGAGCGCTGGACGGGAACGCCGGTTGAGGCCGGCTTGCGGCAGGGGAAAGGAGGGATCTTGTGGATCGCCGCCGCGGCCGGCGCGCGCGGCTATGAGCGGTTTCCCTATCTTCTGCAAGCGCTTTGCGAGCTTGGGTTTGAGCCGTCTTTTCGGGGGCAGGGGCTGTGGGCGTTTTTCGATTCGGCTTACCGTTCCCGGGTGGACCTGGACTACTTTGCGGCTCGGTGGCGCGCGGCCGGCATTGCGGCGCTGCACGTGGCCGCCTGGCATTTTCAGGAGCGCGATAAGGATCGGGACGAGTATCTGGAGAAATTGATCGCCGCGTGCCATCGCGAGGGCATCCTGGTGTATGCCTGGTTCGAGTTACCGCACGTCAGCGACCAGTTCTGGGAAGACCATCCCGCGTGGCGGGAGAAGACCGCGGTGCTGCAGGATGCCCAGCTCGATTGGCGGAAGCTGATGAATCTGGACGATCCGGCGTGCTTTCGGGCGGCGGCCGAAGGTGTTCGCAAGTTGGTCGGCCGATTCGACTGGGACGGGGTGAACCTGGCGGAGTTGTACTTCGAGTCGCTGGAGGGGATGAGCAATCCTGCCCGGTTCACGCCTATGAACGACACGGTGCGGGCGCGGTTTCGGCAGGCGGCGGGCTTCGATCCGCTGGAGTTGTTCGGGGCGCGAAAGGACGAGGCGTCAGTACGGGCGTTTCTCGATTTTCGCAGGGAGCTGGCGCGTGAAATGCAGTCCAAGTGGGTTGGCGAGGTGGAAGCGCTCCGGGCGGGGAAGCCCGACCTGGATCTTGTGCTGACGCATGTCGACGACCGGTTCGATGCGGGCATGCGGGACGCGATCGGCGCCGACGTGGAACGGGTGATGCCACTGCTGGACACCCACAAAATGACTTTGCTGATTGAGGATCCCGCGACAGTATGGAACCTGGGCCCGCAGCGTTACTCGAGTATTGCCGAACGCTACCGCCCCCTGACGCCTCACCGCGAACGGCTGGCAATCGACATCAACATTGTAGAGCGTTACCAGGATGTTTACCCGACTAAGCAGCAAACCGGGGTGGAGCTATTCGAGTTGGTGCATAACGCCGCAAAGAACTTCCAGAGGGTGGCCCTGTATTTTGAAAATTCACTGCTGCCGGCCGACTTGCCGCTGCTGCCGATGTCGGCGGCGGCTGGAGCGCGTTTGGAAAGGAGTGGCGATACGCTGTTCTTGGAGGCTGCTGTTCCGGTCGGTTTGGCCTGGCAGGGTGCAGCGGTGGTGGACGGGAGACCATGGCCAGTGCGAGACGACCGGACCTTATGGCTGCCGGCGGGAAGACACCGGATCGAGCGGGCGAACACGGCGCTTCCGATCCGGCTGCTTTGTCTGAACGGCGAGTTGGATGGCGCGGCCGCGGTTGGCGCCAGGAGCATCCGGTTTTCTTATCACAGTACGGCGGATGCATTCGCGATGGTGGATCGAACCCCCGACAGGGTGCAAATCGATGGGGCGACGGAGGCGCCGTCGATGGCCGGGCCACGGACACTTCGGCTGCCGCGCGGGCGGCATTCCGTGACATTGACGGTTGAGTGAGTTAGGATGTCGGATGACGCATGACGGACGTGGCGGTAGAGCCCGATTCTCCAGAGATTCCGGATAAGCTGTACTTCAAGATCGGAGAGGTTAGCGATCTGTTAGGGGTAGAGCCAT
>JBEKZL010000455.1:0-3635 GCA_049509915.1 Bryobacteraceae bacterium
TCCAGTTTGAGCATCTCCTGCTCGCTGAGCTGGATCGGACTGCGCTTCCTCGGGAAGGGCATGACCCATTAAAACATAAACTGGGTCAAATGAAGCGTTATTTAGAGAATGATGATCTAGCTAAGGCTAGCCCCACTCACTGCCATTCCGTGAATCTTGACGAGTAACTCGACCTCGTGGCGCCGCAAGCCCAGGGTCGCCGCGATGGCCTCGACGCTCTGTCCTCGTCTGTGCAGGCGCAGAATCTGCGTGCGCCTGGTGATATTCATGCCGCTCCTGGTGTTGTCGCCGGTGAAATCCGGCATGCGTTCGAGCTCCCGAACTTCGCGCTCCAAACCCTCCAGGCGGGCCTGAAGCTCTGCCATCGATGCCTCCGCCACAGCATCCTTGGAGCGTACCGCCGCGTGGGTCGACCGCAGCAGCGACTGTGCCCGCAGCAGCACGAAGAGGCTCATTCCAACGGCGCTCAGGGCGAGGCCGGCCAATAAAGCGGCGGGAAAGAGCCAGCCGTTCACGGGATAGCCCCCAGCCGGTCCTGCCGGCCGGCGATTTTCTGAATTCTGACGCCGTAGTTGCCGTCGACCACCACCACTTCGCCGCGCGCAATCAAGCGGTGGTTCACCAAAACATCCACCATGTCGTTGACGTCGCGATTCAACTCGACGATCGAGCCGGTGGTCAGCTTCAGGATTTCTTTCATAGGCATCCAGGTTTTGCCGAAAGAGATACTGACGGGCAATTCCACATCCAGCAGAAGATCCATGGTCCGCGACGACTGGGAGGAATGAGCGGGGCTCCCCTGAGCCGGGAGCGGCGGCTCCACCGGTGCTTTTCGAACGGTCTCCGGCGGCGCGGCGGGCGGTTTGGCGACCAGATTAAACAGTCCTTCGCTCCAGCCCAGCAGGAGCGGAGGCAGATTCTGGTTCGACAACTGGATGGAAACCGTGGCCCAATCCCGCAACCCGGCCGGCGCGCCGCTTTCCTTGCCGCTGACGCACGCGACTTCCACCCCGAGGGTCGAGCCGATCCCGCGGGCCATGACCGACAGGGACTGCCCCAGAATCTCGAAGAAAGTATTCTTGGACTCTCCCAGTTCGGCCGTCTCGATGCCCGCCACCTTGAGCGTCAGCGAGCCCAAATGTTCCCACACCGCCTGCGGCGCCATCAGCCAGACCGTCATCCCCGCGGGGCCGGACAGAGGCTGCTCCCACCACAGCAACTCCGCCGGCGCTTGGGAAACGGGGGCCGGCGGCTGAACCGCAGCCCATCGCACCTCCGGCAATTGGTCGGTCATGGACTCGATCACTTGAGCCAGACCGGCCGCCCATTCGTCCAGCACTTTTCGGGCGGTTTCGGCTGTCTCCAGCCGCAAAGGCGTTCCCTGTTCGCCCGCGTTCACGCTGTTACCATCCCCTTCGACATCGGCCACTGCTGTGCAAGATGCCCCCGCAACCTCAAGATGGCCTGGGACTTCAGCTGTGAAATGCGCGATTCGTGGAGGTGGACCACCTGGGCGATTTCGCGCAAGGTCAATTCCTCGTGATAGTACAGACTGAGCACGACTCTTTCCATCTCGGGTATGGCGTCGATCCCCTGCGCCAGCAAGCGTTCCAGCTCGGAGCGCTCCAGAATGGTCGACGGAAGGTCGCCGTCTTCACCGGAGGCGAGGCGCAGCATGTCGTGTCCGATCTGGCTGCCGACCGATTCCAGGCTGGCCACGTTCAGGCCGCAAATCTCGACCAGCCATTGATGATATTCCTCAAGAGGAATTTCGAGTTGGGCGGCGATTTCGTCCTCGGTCGGGGAGCGCTGCAGACGCTGCTCAGCGACCGCGATCGCGGCTTCGATCTGCTTGGCGCGCTTGCGTTTCTGGCGGGGCGCCCAGTCCAGGCTTCGAAGACTGTCGAGAATCGCGCCGCGGATTTTGTACTCCGCGTAGGTTTTCAGCTTGACGTTGTGGCGGGGGTCGAAGTTGTCGATGGCTGAGATCAGACCCAGCACGCCGGTCGAGACTAAATCCTCCAGACTGACGTTTTCCGGCAGCCGCCCTTGAATCCGGCGCGCGATCAGCCGCACCTGAGGCAGGTTCTCCAGAATCAGCCGTTGCCGTTCTTCTTCGCTCATCGCGTTAGATACCTCGTAACCGTGCATAGCGCTTCGCCATCGAGATTTGCCGTCAGGCCGCCGTGCGTGCGATACCGGCGGGCGACAGCAGCCTTTCCACCAATCCGTCCAGCGTAGCCGCCCGCAGGTCTTCGGGGATGCGCTGGCCATTGGAAAAGAAGGAAAGCGGCAAGCGGCTGCGCGCCGCTTGGGCGTAGATCGGACCGAACGTCAAAGTTTCGTCGATCCGGGTAAACAGGAGATGAGCGGGATGGAAAGGCGCGAATGCCTCTACCATCCGCGTCATTTCGGCGGACTTGATGGAAGCGGCCAGCACCAGGTGGGTGTCGATATCGGTGCGCGATACCAGAAACCGCGCCAACTCGCCGGCGCTTTCCAGATCGGCCGGCCCGAGGCCGGGCGTGTCGATCAAGATCAGGTCTTTGTTACGGCTCCCTTCGATCGCCTGGGAGAGAGCGCGGACGGTTTCGGTAAGTTCGAAACCCACGCCGAGGATGGCCGCGTAGCTGCGCAACTGTTCCGCCGCCGCAACCCGGTAGTTGTCGGTGGACAACAGCACCGCGGGCCGCCGGCAGGCCAGCCCGTAATTCACCGCCAACTTAACCAATGTGGTCGTCTTCCCGGAGCCGGGCGGACCCACCAGACAAACGATCCGAGGCGTCGACTCGCCGCACCCGAGGGTGGGGGTCGCCGCGATGCGTGAAGCCAATTCGTCCGCCAGCGCCTGATCGAAACGACCGGTGGCCTTGGGGCGGCGCAGGCGTCTTTCGGCCGCTTCTACAATTTCGGCCGCCAGCTCGGGGGGGACGTCTGCCAGGTTAAGGGAGGCGTAAGCTTCCGCCGCGCCGGCCGAGGCCCCCAGCCAATCCGTCCGTTGAAAGGCGGCCCGCGTCAAGGTCTTGCGCATGACCTCTAGTTCCCGGCGTAGCTCGGCAACCTCGCCGGACAGCTTTTCTCCACGAGGCTGGCCTGGCGGCGCACTGCCCGGGCCGGGGCCGTCCTCCGCGCTCAGATCGCCGGCAAATACCACCTCGTATTCACCCAGGTGGCGGTATTCGGGGGGCGTCTTACGGCTATTGACGAGCATGGCTTCCGAGCCCATTTCCCGGCGCGCGGTGGAGACGGCTTCTTCCACGGTGGCGCTGTAGTACGACTTGATCTTCATGGCATCGCTTCCCCGGCCCGGCCTAACGGACCGGTCCGGATACTCTCAGAATCAATCGTCAGGACGGCGCATTTTCTGTAGATCCACGGCATCAGGCAATTGTGCCCAGCGACTGGATTCTCACCCCGCCCGGTATCTCGTTGTGCGCCAGGAAGAAGAGGTTGGGAATGGTGGTTTCGGTGATCTGGCGCAAGAAGTAGCGGGCGGCCGAGGACGTGATCGCCGCCACGGGCGCTTCGGGCGCGGGCACCCGGGCAGCCACCCGATTCAGAATGTCGCGCGCCGCCTGGGGCGGCAGCGTCAAGTGGCTGGCTTGCTCCCCGTGCTCCACGCCGGACTCCACCAG
>JBEKZL010000456.1:0-3634 GCA_049509915.1 Bryobacteraceae bacterium
GCCGAAAAGCAGTTGCCCCAGGGCGATTGGCCCATGCCGGTGGCGCCGCAGGAATGGCACTACCGCCAATCCATCGAATACGAAATCACCAACAATCGCGCCATCCTGGACCTGGCCTCTCGCTATCGCGAGATTTTCCTTTATAACATCTACCAGATGGGCCGCAATTCCATTCTGAAGGGTAGCCGCGATACCTGGACCACTACCCCCAAGCGGATCGCCGCTCTGGAAGCTGCCGCGGCAGCCATGGGACCCGCTGCGGGCGGACGCGGAGGTCGCGGAGGACGCGGCGCTGCGGACGCGGCGGCCCCCAGCCCGGATGCCAATCCCGATCTGCCCGGGGGGCTCGGCGCACGCACCCTCCCCAGCCAGCTCTACGACACTGTCCTGCACGATCCCAAGCTGCGCGATCCACGCGGTTACATCCTCCCCGCCGATCAGGCCGATTTCGCCAACGCAACCGAGTTCATCAATGCCCTGCTTAAAAACGGCATCGATATCGACCGCGCCACGGCCGACTTCACCGTCAATGGAAAGAGCTATCCGGCCGGCTCTTACGTGGTCAAGACGGCGCAAGCCTTCCGCCCGCATATCCTCGATATGTTCGAGCCACAGGATCACCCGAACGATTTCCGCTATCCCGGCGGTCCGCCCATTCCTCCCTACGACATCACCGGCTGGACGCTGGCCTTCCAGATGGGGGTGAAATTCGACCGTATCCTCGACGATTTCAACGGCCCATTCGCCAAAATCACAGCCGAATTGCTGCCCCCGCCGCCCGCCAAAATCTCAGGTTCGTCCACCCCGGCCGGCTACCTTTTGAGCCATCAGATCAACAACTCTTTCATCGTGGTCAACCGCCTGCTCAAGGCCAATTGCGACGTCTACTGGCTCAAGGGGGACGAAACCGTGGAGGGCCGCGACCTGGGCGCCGGCGCCATCTGGGTGCCCGCCTCCGAACCCGCCCGCGCGGTGCTGGACCGCGCCGCCCAGGAATTGGGCGTGCCGGCCTACGCGCTGGCAAAGGCTCCGTCCGGCGAGGCCATGAAGCTCAAGCCGATTCGCATCGGCCTCTACGACCAGTTCGGCGGCTCCATGCCCTCGGGCTGGACGCGCTGGCTGTTCGAACAATATGAGTTTCCCTTCCGGGTGATCTACCCCGCCGCGCTCGATGCCGGCGACCTGAAGAGCAAGTTCGACGTCATCGTGTTGACCGATGGCGCCGTGCGCCGTGGCAGCGCCATGGCCGGTCGTGGCGGCGGCCGCGGCGGATTCACCGAAGGCCCCGATGCGCCCATTCCCGATGAATATCGCGACCGACAGGGCCGCATCACCGACGACAAAACCGCACCCCAGCTCAAGCGCTTCGTCGAAGCCGGCGGCTCGGTAGTCACCATTGGCAGTTCCACCTCCATCGCCGACCTGTTCGGCATCCCCGTAAAGAACTACCTCACCGAAATGGGACCCGACGGCAAGCAACGCCCCTTGCCCCGCGATAAGTTCTACATCCCCGGCTCGCTGCTCAAGGTCAATGTGGATAACACGAATCCGCTGGCATACGGCATGCCCAGCCAGGTGGATGTGTTCTTCGATTCCAGCCCGGTCTTCAAGCTGGAGCCCGACGCCGAAATCAAGCACACGGATCCGGTAGCATGGTTTTCCGGTACCCAGGTACTCGATAGCGGATGGGCTTGGGGGCAACAATACCTGGACGGCGGCACCGCGGTGGCCGAAGCCAGCGTCGGCGAAGGAAAAGTGGTGCTCTTGGGCCCGGAGGTGAATTTCCGCGACCAACCTCACGCCACTTATAAGCTGCTCTTCAACGGACTGTACTACGGCAGCGCCAAATCCGCCGCTCTGCCGTAAGGGATCGTAACGAAATAAGGTGTGCAGAACTTCAGCGCGGCCTAGGGTGTAGCGTGTAGTTCCAATCTCCGTGAAACTTGTCGCGGTGGAGATCAATCTCGGCCACTTCGCGATCCGACACTTTGACGCCGGGAGGGTAGGTGCCGGTGTCTAACTCCGAGTGGACCGTGAGACCCGTGGCGGTCGTGGTGCCGGCTATTAGGTTGACGATCACCTCATGACTGATGAGCGGCTTGCCCCGCCAGTTCTGGCTGATAAAGGAAAACAACCGGTGCTCGATCTTGTTCCACTTGCTGGTTCCGGGTGGCAGATGACTGACCGCGATCCGCAAGCCGGTTTCGTCCGCCAACTTTTGCAGTTCCACTTTCCAAAGGCGCACTCGTGCTCCGTTGCTCCCGCCGGAATCTGCCGTAATCAGCAGTCGAGTGGCTCGCGGATAGACCGCCTGCCCCATCGAGTTCCACCAGCGCCGGATGCTCTCCACCGCGAACGCCGCCGTATCGTGATCCATTCCCACGCTCACCCAGCCTGTGTTGTGGGCGATATCGTAGATCCCGTAGGGATTGGCTCGCCCCAGTTCCGGAATGATGAAGTCGTGTACACGCACCTTCTCCGGATCGCCCTGCGGGCGTAATTCTCGCCCGTTGTTCTTGAAATCTCCCACCAACTCTTTCTTCTTGGTGTCCACCGAAATGACGGGTTGATGCTGCTGTAGTTGGCGCTTGACTTTGCCATTGAGATACTCGAACTGAGCATTGCGGTCCGGATGGTTTGTTCCCTCCAGAGTCTTGCTGTTGGCTTGTAGGCTGTATCCCAGATCGTGGAGCATTCGGCCCACCATCGGATGGCTGGTCTGATGTCCCATCTGCCGCAGTTCTTCCGCCAACTTCCGCAGGCTCTTACAGGTCCAACGCAGCGGCGATTCCGGATCGCCGCGGGTGACAGGTTCCACCAGTCGTTCCAGATCCCGCAGTAGCGAAGGGTCCTGAGCCACCCACTTTTTCCGTCCCCCACCGGGGCGGCGAATGCGACCTGGTGGATGGACACCGGCTTCGCTCAGTTCTGCCATGCCTTGGCGAATGACTTGCCGCGACATGCCCGTCGCACGAGAGACCGCAGAAACGCCGCCGCGGCCAATGGCCGCACTCTCCGCGGCTGCCACCAGTCGTCGCGAGCGCTCATCCAGAATCCCACGTACTACCGTAAAGCGCCGCGTGATTCCGGTGAGATCTACCATCCTCTCTAGGATACGCCAAAACACTTAAATATGGAAATGTTATTTTGTTACGAGCCCTAAGGCCGTTGTGCATTTTGTGCATCGGCGGCAAGACAGCGGTCTTGTCTTCAGGTATCAACCGACGCTTTGTGCATTTTTGTGCAAGAAACAGCATCAGGAGAGTAGGAAAGCGACAGTAATAACCGAGCCATGCGCTCCCTAACTTTAGATAAGTCAGGGAGTGCACGTCGGTTGTTCGGAACACTAGTTCCCGATTGATCCTTAAGCCATCTTTACCAGGTCCCAGGGTTTGCGGTACGGGCGGAACTCGAACTTGTTGGCCTCGGTATCGCCCGGGAAGGTCCGGTTTTCACCGTCCCACTTCAGCTTTCGTCCGGTCCAGTGTGCCACGTTCCCGATGCAGCCGACAGTGGTGGCCCGGACGCCAACCTCGATGTTCGCGAACGGTTCCTTCCTGGCGCGCACGAAATCCACGAAGTTCTTGGTGTGCAGCGGAGTGGGTTCGTCCTCGTTCATCTTGATCTTT
Organism: Bryobacteraceae bacterium; assembly: GCA_049509915.1. Lineage (GTDB taxonomy): Bacteria > Acidobacteriota > Terriglobia > Bryobacterales > Bryobacteraceae > JBEKYD01. Next base: position 3,630 of record JBEKZL010000456.1, read on the forward strand.
TCCAT
>JBEKZL010000457.1:0-3624 GCA_049509915.1 Bryobacteraceae bacterium
CCGGTTGCGGTTGTGATGTCCCATCTGCCGTTGTAGTCCCGATCGGCTGAGAAGGCTGGCCACGTCAACAGAGAAAGAAAAACGAGGAAGGGTACGCATAGGCTTCGATTGACTACGCTAGCCCTAAACATCACGGATGAAATTCTGCTCGAACTCGCCAGCACTGGCGATAAGGTAGGCATAGACGTCCCATTCGGCTGGCCTAAGGCGTTCGTGCACGTCGTGAGCGCCCATCACGCTCAGCTCCATGCCGGTCGATTGGTCATTTCGCTCACCATGCCGCCACCGCCAGAAAAGGCAAAAAGGTGCGAAGATAATCCGCAGAACCAGAGTCTTCGCCAGGCCGGGATGGACCAGGAGCGGCCAGTTCGCCCTGGCGGTGACGCCCTCCAAGAAGTTCGACCCATACTATGCCACGATCAAAGGGGCGCATCTCGGACCGCACCAGCACGTTCCGAGCCTCACTCTGCCAGATGAGCAGCAGATCCGCACTCTTGCGCAGGACGGCTACAACCTGGTGGTGGGCATGGCCAACTGGCGGTCCGGGGAGTACGTTCCGCTAAATGAAGCGGACCTGCGGCAGACGATCGCTCTTTGTCACAAATATGGGATGAAAATCATTCCATATATGACCCTGGTGGATCTTTCTCACGCGACGGAAACCTGGCGCGAGCACGGTGAGGAGTGGGCCATCGAGCCGACCACCGAATACGCCAAGCTGCCGATGGGCGGGCGGCCGGACCTGCAAACGGAGATGGCATACCGCAACGATTTACCTTGAGGCCGGAGACAGGGACTTCCTCAACGCCCACGATGGCGCTGAATTCCTCCGCCGCGAGCTATGGGACCTCGATCTGTCTCGTCCTTGCGCTGGATCTTCTTCCCCAGGAACTCGATGCGTTCCTACTCCACCTGGTGATCGGTGCGGCCATTGGCTTGGAAGGCGGCCGCCCCATTCTCGAAGAATTCCTTCTGCCAGCGGTAGAACACCGTCGGCTGCAGTCCCAGCTCGTCACAGAGCTTGGAAATCGGCTCCTGTTCCAGCAAATGCCGTCTCAAGACGACGACCTTCTCTTCTCCCGTCTAATGCTTCCGTGGTTTCTTCACGCATTCTCTCCGTTATCTTAACGGCAGAACGCTCCTTCCACTTCCAGCTGAGGCGGAACAGAACCGGAACGCCCGAGGTCGTCATCGATCACCGTGACATCGTGGAAGCCCAACTCGCGGGCTCGATCCACCCAAGTTGTATTGGCGACCTGGCTTTCTTGATTGTGCATCACCTGGCCGATGGGCGAAGGCCGGGATGCAGACCGAACATGGTGTCGAACTGCTGGAGCAAGTCGGCGGCGAGTGGGATGAGCTTCTCGTCGGTTGGAAACGGCATGTTCCCTCCCTCTGGGTGTTATTAAAGATACTAAAACAAGATGCGAGTCGACGGCGATTGCGCTTTGGATTTTTCAGATCGCTCATGCGCCCTCGAAGTGGCGGGCACGGCGACGAAGCGACCCGTTTCTTGCGCCGATGAAACGGAGCGTATCTATTGTATGAATTTAACGAGAATATCGTAATGCACCGGCCACTAGTAGTCTAGAGATGTTCCACTTCGTAACCGCGATCATAATGTTCTTTCACTGTCCAGCGCTAAACCTTGAGTCAAACCTCAGCTACTGGCAGCATGAGCTTGGCCTTCAAGATTGGAGGATCTCGGTGCGCCTAGTTGCAGTCCATGAACTGGATAGGAACACCTTAGGCGATATTACGGTTTTATCCCACGACAAGACGGCAATCGTCCGCATTTTGCGAGAACAAGATTCCGATCTGACGCGATGTCTTGCGCGCTCCGACGAACAACTGACGCTCCTTCATGAACTTGTCCATTTGAAGCGGCGGGTAGGTGGCGACGATTGGGGAAATGAAGGGGCAACCGTGGCGGAGACGACCGCCCTCGTTCGGGCCCATCATCGCTGGCGCGAAGCCGCAGCCATCGAAGGATTCCGAAAAACCTCGGCTGCTCTCGGCCGCGGTTCGGCATCGGGGCCGTTACAGGGCGCAGTACTGCTTCCGTGGTGGTAAGACTCCATCGGATAAGGCTCCCTTGCAACCAGCGTCCCGCGGCGGTCTGGAATTGTCCTGATTCTTGAAACGACCAGTTAAGACACAATTTTCGTTAAATGGAAAATTGTGTTATGAGATTGTTTCGACGAGCGTTTACACGTGAAACAGAGCCGGCTGCCGTCTGCGGCGGCTGGAAACGGGTTCCACGATTGCCGAAGTCGCGCGCACCTTTGAAGTAAAGCCCAACGTCCTGCACCGATGGCGGCGCGAGTTCCGGCAGCGGCCGGGCAATGTCTTTCCCGGTTTTGGCAACAAGCGCCGGGACGACACGCAGCAAGCCAAGCTGGAACGCATGATCGGCCAGCAGATCCTGGAGATCGAATTCTTGAAGGGCTGCTTGCAACGCATCGAGGAACAGCGGATGTTGCAGGCATCGACTGGAAAGCCTAGCTCTACCGGAACATCCAAAAGCAAGTCCGGAGGGAAGCGGGCATGAGCGTAGCGGAGATGTGCGCTCTGGCCCAACTGAGTCGGGTTGGGTGCTATCGGTTTCTGGCCACGCCAACGGCTGGGGATAAGGACATCGATCTACGCGACACCGTCCAGCGTCTCGCGCTGGAGTTTCCCCCCTACGGCCGGCCGCGGATCACGGCCGAACTGCTCCGCCGGGGGGGCCGAATCGGGTGTCCCGCATCAAGCGGGAGAACAACCTGTTATGCCTCCGGCGGCGCAAATTCGTGATCACGACCAACTCCCACCACGGCCAGCCGGGTATACCCGAACCGGGCGCGGGAGAAGGTGCTGACGCGTCTCAATCAACTCTGGGTGGTGGATATCACCTGCTTGTTGACGCCGGGATAAAACGACGGCATTTCCGCCGGTTTGCAGTCAAAGAAAACCAGCCATCGGCCAGGACGCAGTACGCACTCCCAACTCAGCTGTTGACCTAAAGCATTCCGCCGCAGAGATTTGGCTCCTGGGTGCCGGACTCCAGGATCTTGCAAACAACAACTCAGCTCCGCCGCAAGTCTGGATTCTGAAAGCACTTCGGCCCCGCAAACCCCCGCAGTCGGAATCTTGCAAACAACAACGTCCTGGTGCCCAGCTTCTGCCGGATAACTGAAATTCGTCCCATGCTTAGTTCTACTGTGTCATAAAGCATCAGCGCAAACGACAGCACAAGGGGCAGCAGGGGAGTTGCTGCACCAGAAACCGGGCGATCCGGATACGCAGTGTCGCTATGGAATGGGGGTCCGGCTTGGTCTGAAACTGCACCTGGCGGGGAACATCGGCCTCCGCGCGCCGCACCGGGTCGTTGGCCCATTCCTCCGGCAGATATAACCGCCAGGCGATCGGCAGGCTCCCGGTCGCGGTCGCCACCGAGAGACTCACCGCCACCTGGCAGTTTTCCGTTTTTCCCACCCGGCCACAATACTGCCGTGCCACTCCCCGTTTTCTGCATGGCCGGCAGGACGTAATTGCGGACCTGCCGCAACATGTCGGTATCGCTCCAGGGCGACTCAGCGACGAAGTGATGCAGCGATTCGTGCATGCTCCGCACATGATCGG
>JBEKZL010000458.1:0-3612 GCA_049509915.1 Bryobacteraceae bacterium
AATGATCCGGGAACTCACAAAGCTCGGCTATCGCGTGGAAGGCGGACCACGACCAGCGGCTGCTCGGGCATGAGCGCGAGGGGGTTTTTCGACCCTGTCAGGCCGTTACGACCTGGCGAGGCGATCAATGTCCGCTTCCCGCGCCCATCCTCGACTCTACCGGGGCTGCAGCCCTTGCCCAACCCTGGATGCGGCCGCCGGGTGTCCTGCGTGTGGTTTCTCAACTGCAGACCAAGCCGTCGATCTTGTTCACCAGCAGACGGGGATCCACCATCGTTGGCAGCACCCACCACGACGCATCGATCAAAAGCAGCAGGTGTCGCGACCCGCTCTCGCACTCGTACTGCAAGCGCGACTCCATGACGCGACGCACCTCGGGTTGAACCTTGTCCGGCGGCCCAGGTTGCAGCATCAGCAGAACCGGTCCGCTCCATCGGAACAGCGCGCCCTCGCATGCGAACGAGCGCTTCACTGATTCCGCCAAGAAATTCAGGGCCATGTCGCCCACGTCCGGGCCGTACCGCTGGTTGTACAGCTTGAGGCGATCCATCTTGAGGACCACGGCGCAGGCGGGGCTTTGCGAGCCGCAAGCCTCGGCCAACGCCGCTTCCGCCGCGTGCCGGCCGCCCAAGCCCGTGGCCGGGTCGCGCGCAGTCGGATCGGAAAGACTGGGGTCCGCGACTTCAGCGGCCTGCCGGATTTCGGCTATGCACTTCGCCAAATCCACCTTCCGTTGTTGGAGAGCCGCCGTGTCGGCCGCCAGGTGCATCTGTTGGGCGATCTCCTTCAGTTGGCCGGTATGTTCCGGTTGGGCGACCGCCAGGTCGCACAGTGTACCCACCAGCAGGTCGATGGCAGCACACCGCTCGGAGATCTGCGCCTGGAAGTACGCGTTCGCGCGGGCGCTGTAGTGCTGGAAGAGATTGATCGTTGTTTCGGCCTTCAGGGTGAGGTCGGGAAGGTAGTCCCGCACATCGTCCAAGTCCGCGACTTTCGACATTTTGGCGCGGAATTGCCGGTACTGTTCCGGATCGCCTTTGGCGGTGTTTGCGGCAATGCCTTGGAGAAGGATTGCGAACACCGGCAGAAGACTCTCCTGGCCGGACTTCGCTGAAGCGTTCAATTGTTTAGTAGCCACGTTTTTGAGTTCAGCCAATCGCGTTGTCTTGAATCTCTTATCGGCCAAAACTGGCATTTGCGCCGCGAGCCGTCTTCCATGCCGGTTGAAAATCCTGCCGGTACGGATAGACGAGCGGATCCGGTCCTGCCTAAGGCGGCTAATTGGCTTCGGACTACCGCAGCGGCGGCGGCGCGATCGACTTCAGGAACTCCACTTCGTCCCTTGAATAGGGCTGGCCGTTGGCGCGAAACAGGTCGTGGAACCAGACATCGGGCTGGCGGTCGGTGTAGGGATGTTGCCAGGAATCCCACGGCAGATAGGTTTGCGTCTTGCCCGCCACCAAGCCCCAATTGAAGGCTCCCACCTTGGCTTTCTTCGCGAGCGGCAGAATCGCCTGCAGCGTGCTCCCGACCGGCCGCGCCATGTATTCGGTGAGCAGAATCGGGCGGTGGTACACCTGCAGCCAGCCGAGCCGCTTCTCGAATTCATCCGGTTTGCCGTAGTTGTGGAACGAAATCACGTCTGAGTTTTCAATCTGGATCTTCTCCAGCGGCGTGAGCTTGTCCGGGCTTGACCAGTCGCCCTGCCACAGACCGCACGTCAGCGGCTGGTCCGGCATCGAGGCGCGCGCGAATTCAAACACGCGCGGCATCAGCGCCGTCACTCGCTGTACCTTGTCGGCCGCCTCGCTGGTTCCGTAGCTGCCTTGGTTGGTGTTGTCCGGCTCGTTCCACAAGTCCCACGCCAGCACCCGTTTATCCTTGGCGAAGGCAAAGATCACGTCGTGTACGTAGTCCATCAGATCGTTCACGTGTTTTTCGTCGTAAAGGGCCCTCATGCCCGGGCTCTGTCCCCAGCGCGAATTGTGGATGCCCGGCAGCGGAGGCCGCTGCGGCCCCAGTTCGGGAAATGGATCCCAGCACGAATCGAATAGTACAAACATAGTCCGAATCTGGTGCCGGTCGGCGATTCGCAAAAACGCGCTAATGCGCTTCTGATAGCCCGCCGGATCCCGTTGCCACACCAGATAGTTCAGAAACACGCGCACCGCATTCATGCCGACGCTTTGGGCCATCCCCAGCTCGCGCTCGATCATTCCGGAGTTAAAGGTCTCCGGCTGCCACATCTCGATCGGGCTCGCCGCCACCGAAGGTATAAAATTGGCGCCCAACGGCCAAGGCTGCCTGGCGTACCAGGAATTGGCTTCTTCGATCGACCAGTGGTGCGGCTGCGCGATGGCCGCGGCCGCACACACCGCCAGACACACACCTATAGAGAGCAGTCTCATTGTCTTCGCTTGAATCGATTGTAGCCCACGTGCCGGGACCCGGATTGTAAAGGAATCGTAATCGCCCGGTTGGGTTCGCCGGGAGCCCGCTATCGGAGTCGGCTCACTGTTCGCGGATGAACTCGTAGCGCTCCAAAGTAGCCGCCACCTGGTACGCCAGCGGGCCTTCGCCTATCGACGGCGGCGTACGTTCCATGCGCACGATCTTCCCCACGCAGCGCAAGTTGACGGGCTGCGTTCCGTCGTGGTTCAGCGTGATCACGTATTCGATCGATGCGGCCACGTCGGGCTCACGATCGGTCGTAAACAGCACACCACTGGAACTGATGTCTTTCGTGCGCCCCGCAAGAGTCATTCGGGCAACGCCGGAGCGCGTAATCGACAGCGGAAGCTGGAGTTTGAATCGCCTTGTTCTGCGTTGGTCCATGAGTAAGTTCATGCTAATGTGTTGCTCGCGGGAAAATCAATAGACCAAAGCCCGCCACTACCTACCTCCGTACTAGTCTAAGGGTTTCAACGGTACGGGGTGACGCTGCATCACTCGCCACGTCGCCGGGTGGCAAACTCCCCCTGCGGGCGTCCCCAAAAAACAAAAACGCCGGGAGCTTGCGGCCAACCCCCGGCGCGAGAAATTACTGCCCGGCTTGACGGCTACGCAACTTTGACAAATACGATGACCAATGTATAGAGCGCCAGCGATTCGATCAGCACCAGGCCCAGCAGCAAAGCGGCTTGAATGGCTTTCGCCGCGGCTGGATTCCGTGCCATGGCCTCGGTCGCTTTGCCGACCGCATTGCCTTGTGCCAGGCCGCACAGGCCCGAAGCGATCGCCATGGAAAAGCCCGCGGCGATGGGAACCCATTGGCCGCCGGGAGTGTTATTCCCCGGTGTCTGCGCGGACGCGAAAGAGCTGGCCATCAACAGCAGGGCCAGCAGCAGGAAGAATTTCTTTGTCATTTCACTCTCCTAGAATTTGCCCCCCAGGAGGTGGTCCCCGCAGTCCTTTGGGAGGGCCGCGGGTTCACATTGAAAGGGCTCGATAATGCCGGTATTAGTGTTCGTGGGAAACCGCTCCGCCCACATAAACCATTGTTAAGAGTGCAAAAATATACGCTTGCAGCAGGGCCACGAATACGTGCAGCCCCATAAAAACTACCGGGACCACGAACTTGGTCAGGCCCAGAAAGACCGTCGTCACCTGTTC
>JBEKZL010000459.1:0-3564 GCA_049509915.1 Bryobacteraceae bacterium
GCTGCTTTCCGCGACAGCCCATGCTCCTCGGTCAGGAACTTGTACCACCGGTCCCACGCCTTGCCTTGCCTGCCGCTGTCGGGCGCGACATAGGCAATGTGGAAACCGCGATGGAGTAACTCGACTTCGGTCTGGGGCTCGTGGTTCCAATAGCAGCCCCGCCACGACCACGGGTAGCCCGGCGCCGCTTTCCTGGGGACTACCACCACGCATCGGCGCTTACCGTCCTTCAGGGCAACGTCGATTGCGTAACTCGTCACCTCTTTCCCGGGAGCCTTCATCGGCGTGATTGCCCCGGTGGCATCGTCCATGATGAAGTCGTAGCGGTCGAAGCCCTCGTGCCAGGCGGTCTTCTCGCCATCGAAGGGAGCATACCCGTCTGCCGCCGTGGTCCTCTTAGCAGTCCAGAAACTAATCGCTAAGAAGAGTAAGCCAAGACCGAGGCACGAAGGCCTTCTTACACTGATCCGCATATCGGCGCTCCTTTAAGGTTCGCCTGGTCAGGGTTTGAGCGGAACCAGGCGCACGGCATATCCGCCCCCCGCGGAGAGATGCGGCTTGAGGTGGGTGGAGCGACTGACCGTCTGTTTGACGACGCTGGTATTCCTGGGAAGGCGATCCGCATCGGGGGCGTCGGCGTAGATCTCCGCCCGGTATTGGCCGGCTCCCAAAAAGGCCAAGGGCAAATCCAGGTCGCGGGTCTGCCAGTTGGTCATGCTACCCAGGAACCATTCGTCGCCGTGGCGCCGGGCAACAGTGATGTACTCGCCGGGCGCGCCGTTGAGAACCCTGGTTTCGTCCCAAGTGGCCGGCGCCGCCTTAATGAACTCGAACGCCGGCTGGTCCTTGTACGCGACAGGGCAATCGGACACCATTTGGAAAGCCGCCTGGTAAATGGCGTACATGGCCAATTGGTGCGCGCGCGTGCCCATCACCAAGGGTTCCAGATTGCGCGCTTCAAACTCGGCTTTGGTGACGTTGCGAAAGCCACCCGGGGTGTAGTCCATGGGTCCGGCCAGCATGCGTGTAAACGGCAGTGTCACGTGGTGGTCGGGATTGTCGCGGCTGCCCGCTTTCGATTGTTCCATTCCAGCCACCGCTTCGTATCCCAGCACGTTGGGGTAGGTCCGCTCCATGCCGGTGGGCTTGGTGGCGCCGTGGAAATCCAGCATCAGATGATGCTCGGCGGCCAATTCGGCCACCCGATAATACCAGTCGATGCCGGCCTGGTCGTCGCGTTCGATGAAATCGATCTTCAAGCCGGCCACGCCCCACTTTTCGTAGATCGGAAAGGCATCCTGCATTTGCCTGGCGGTATCGCCATAGCCCAGCCATATCCACACCTTCACGTTTTTGGACGCGGCGTAGCGCACCACTTCGGGTATGTCGACGCGGCCATTCATTTTGGTGATATCGCCTCGGGCCGACCAACCGGCGTCCACCAGCATGTATTCGAAGCCGGATTGGGCGGCGAAGTCGACGTAGTATTTCATGTTATCGGTGGTGTAGGCGCTCTTGCCGTCGGGCCCTAAGCTGCCGCTCCACCAGTCCCAGGACGCCTTTCCCGGCCGGATCCATGCCGTATCCGCTATGGCGGAGTCTGGATTCAGGCTGGTGACCACATTCGATTCGATCAACCGGCCAGGGTCGGTTGCGACTTGGATGACCCTCCAGGCCGAGTGATGCGGCAAGGCGCCCGAAACCGCGGTTTCCGCGTCGTCCGCGTGCGGCGACAGCGTGGATTCGAACCAGTGCCCCGCCCAGCTCCCCGAAGGATTCACCAGGTACATGGAGGCGTAGTCGCGCAGGTCCGCCTCGGTAATGGCCATCCATGCCACTCCGGGCACTTCCATCAAGAGCGGCAAACCGAGAAGCTGGGTACTGCTTACGCCGCCCTGGTTGCTCAGGCTGCTGGCCGACAGCTTGATGAATTCGCTCTCGTACATGGACCGGAAATTCGGCAGGAACAGCGCCCAGATGAAGGGGTCCTTGGCGATACGAAACTCTGTCTCCTCTCTTGCAAGACAGAACTCATGGAGGGCCGGCTGTTCAGGGACGAAGTATCGAAACGCCACCGCGTCGTCGTAAACCCTGGCTTCCATGACCAGCTTTCGTCCGGGAGCGCCGCGCTCCTCGAGTTCTATGCGCAGGGCATTGTAAACGTTCCGCACCGAGCTGGCCTTGCCCGCAATCAGATGGTAGGTTTCATCCACCTTGGAAGGCGCTGCATTAACAATACGGACGTCCTGGCCGAGGGGCGGCTGGTCTTTGAGGTCCAGGCGAAGCACGGAGGGCTCGATCAAGGCCTTGGCTTGAAACGAAACCAGGTAGACCAGTTGACCTCCGTCAGGGACGGGCTGGCGGGCGGGAGTCGCCAGCGGTCCCTTGCCGCCGGCAACGGTTCGGAATTCGATCGCCAAACGCCCGTCGGGAGAACTCAGCGCAGCAACGCCGGCCTGCGCAAACGCCATCGTCGCGGTAGCGGATGCGAGCAACCAAACTCTTGTGGTACAGCGCATGTGAAGGATGTTATCACCCGGCGAGCGAGCGAATCGCCCCGGTGGCGCCATGCCGCGGCGGTGATTGCCCGAACGAACCCTAAGCCGACCGGTGCTCGGTTTACAGCAGTTCACGCTCGGCCGGATGCACGGTAATTTCGACGTGCTGCGGCTTCAAACCGGGAAGCTCGGCGTCTAGTCGGATGACGCCCGCGCTCTCGCGGGCTTTCACCCAGATGGCGCCGGCGCCGCCGCTCAACGCGAACGGATTCGTCCCGACGATCTCGCCCGGCCCGGCGATTCTCAACTGTACCGCGCCCGACGACATGGGCCGGCTGTTACCGTATTCGTCGGTCACGCGCAGCACGACACGGGTGGCATCGCGGCCATCGCCCGCCAGTTCGCGATCGTCCGGCTCCACGCTCAAAGCCGCATCCACGCCGCGCCCGGACATGGTTACGGTCTTCACCAGCTTGCCGTCGATGTAACCCTCGATTTTGAGATCGCCCCAATCCGGCTCATCGGTGATTTCCATCAGGAACGGCGGATACTTAAGATGGCCGTAGGTGGCGCGGTCGGGATCGGCCTCCCGCTGGAGCCGTCCGTTCACGTAAATCTTCAAATGGTCGCAGTTGGAGCAGATGGGCACGACGCCGAGTCCGCCCGCGGTGGAGCGGTCGCCCTGCGACCAGAAGAACCCGGGCTCCAGTACAACCTCTTCGCTGGGGTCGCATTGCGATTTGTAGAAGCCGGCGGCCACTTTGGGTAAGCGGAAGATGTCGGTCACGCCGTGATAGCAGATTCGGTCTCCGGAGCCGAAATTGCCGTGAGTGTTGTAATCGAAGGCGCACCAGGCGATGCCGCCGGCATAATGGTCGTCGGAAGCAAGCTGGTTGTGAACGCGCGCATGCCGCAGCACGTGTTCCGCCACGCGCTCCACCTGGTCGAAGCGCTTGGTGGAGAACATGTGCCCGCAGAATTCGGTATTGAGATACAGGGGATGATTGGGCGGCTTCAGCGGGAAGCCGAAGTCGTTCATGGTGAAGACGTCTTCGAGCAGCTCCGA
>JBEKZL010000046.1:0-41050 GCA_049509915.1 Bryobacteraceae bacterium
ATCTCCAATGGTAAGCAATTATGATTACGAAGTCGACATCAAGGTTTCGGGAGCTACACCACCGGATTTCTCAGCACTCCGACCCCTTCGATTTCCACTTCCACCACATCCCCGGCTTTCATGGCGCGCGTTGCGCCGGGAGTTCCGGTGTAGATCACGTCGCCGGGCAGCAGCGTTACCCAGCCGCTGATCCAGCTTACGACGGTGGGACTGTCGAAGAGCAGATCGGCGGTGGTTTGTTTCTGCACCACCTCGCCGTTCAGGCGGGTCTGCAGGAGCAGGGAACCGTAATCGAGGCCGGTCGCAATCGCCGGGCCGAGCGGCGCGAATGTGTCCGAGCCCTTGGCCCGCCACCATTGCAGGTCCTTGCCGGGGCCGGCCTGCCAGTTGCGCTCGCTGACGTCGTTGCCGCAGGTGACACCGAAAATCGCTTCGCCCGCCTCGGCTGGCGTGGCGTGTTTGAGCTGTTTACCGATCACTACCACCAGTTCGCCCTCATAGTGCAGGTCGGTGGCGTCGCGCGGGATGACAATGGGGCCGCCGGGGTCCTGCAGCGCGGTAATCGGCTTGTAGAAGATTTCCGGACTGGCCGGCTGCGGTCGCGTGCCCAAGTGGCTTCGGTAGTTCCGGCCCACGCACAGGATCTTGCCGGGGACTACAGGGGCCAGCAGCGTCACGTCGGCCAGCGGCAGGATTGCGCCGGTAGGGGCATGGCTGCCAAACAGGTCGCCCTGGATCGGGTGAACGGCGGCGCCTTCTAGAATGCCGTGGGAGACGGTGGCGCCGGAACGGTAGCGAATATATTGGGTCACGTCCCGACATTGTAGCGCCGGCGTCGGGTATGCTGGAAGTTATGGGATGTGGAAGCGGCGGTTTCAACCAGATTCAAGACACCATTCGGCCCGGAGCCCGCAAGGTATTCTGCCTCAAGTTCCAACGCGAGATGGAAGGCCTCGACGAGATTCCCTTTGAAGGCCATCCGCTGGGGCAGAAGATCTACGACAACGTCTCCAAGGAAGCCTGGAAGATGTGGGTCGAGCACATGAAGATGATCATGAACGAGTATCGCCTGAACCTGGGTACGCCGCAGGCTCAGGAGTTCCTCATTCAGCAGATGGACAATTACTTCTTCGGCGAGGGCGCCGCCCTGCCGCCGGATTTTGTGCCGCCAAAGACAAAGGCCTGAAGACCAGCTTTCAGCAATCGGCAATCAGCTAACCCCATGGCCTCGGTCTTGAGCTGAAGGCCGGTCGCTGAACGCTGAACGCCTCTTCCTACAGCGTTTCCAGCGCCGCATTCACCGTGAATCGCAGTTTGCCGTGCGCCTCGCGCAACGCCGCTTCCACCGCGGCCGGTTCCTGCCCTCGGGCGAAAAGGAAGCCCAGGTAGCTTGCCCCTTCCGGCAGCGGTACCAGGCGATGGCCGCGTTCGGCGGTCATCACCACGTCCTCGATTCCCGCCACCGCCCGGGCTTCCTCTACGCCGTCCACCGATTGGTAGATTCCGGCGCGCGGAATGGGAATCATCATGACGCCCGACGCCGGGCTTTCCAGGCGCGCGCCGCTCACGTCTTCGCCGATGGCGTGGCGCAGAATCAATTCTTCCAGCGGCACCCCTCCCTCAAAGCGGAGCGCGCGGGCGCACAAGCCGCCGATCGGCCGCGCGGCCACTTCCAGCAGCCAGGCGCCTTCCCGGTTGTAGCGCAGTTCGGCGTGCCACGGACCATGCCACAGGCCCAAAGCCCGCACCGCTCTTTCGGTGGTTTCGAGCAGCGCCGCCTGCGCCGAGGCGGGCTCGCGCGACGGCGTCACGTAGATCGTCTCTTCGAAGAATGGGCCTTCCAGGGGATCGGGCTTATCGAAAATGGCCAGCGGCTGCACGCGCCCTTTTGTGACCAGCCCTTCCACCGCGAACTCGCGCCCAGGGATGTAGCTTTCCACCTGCAGCCACCCGTGCGCCATCCGGCCGATGCGGTGAAAGGCCGCCACGAACTCGGCTTCGCCATTGGCCCGAATCACGCCGCGGCTGGCGGAAAGATCGAGCGGCTTCAGCACGCAGGGGTAGGGAGCCCGCTGGGCCGCCTCCCGCGGGTCGCCGTCGAGCGGCACCCGAAAATAGGTGGGCACAGGCAATCCCGCGGCCTGAAATAGGTCCCCCACCGCGGCGACGGCGTCGAAATCCACCGCGGCCAGCGCGGCCAGGGATTCTTCGGCGCGATCGAAGCGCACCGCAACCGATCCATCGCCCCACGGATCCCCCATGCGGCGGCAGCGGTCGGTGGCCAGCAGCAACTCCAAGCCCAGCCGGCGCGCGGCTGCGCCGAATTCCCGCGTCTGGTAGCCGGTCGTGGCGGCCACCAGCAGTAACCGTTTGCTCACAATCCTTCTTTCTTTCGGCCCAACTTTCAGCCTACTTTACTTTCGTTTTCAAGTTATCGTAGATGTTGTGAAAGCCCTGGTAAAAAGCAAGCGGAAACAGGGTCTGTGGCTCGAAGAAATCGAGCGGCCCGCCATTGGCATCAACGACGTCCTGATCCAGGTGCTTCGCACTGGAATCTGCGGAACCGACGTGCATATCTACAAATGGGACGCCTGGGCCCAGTCCACGATTCCGGTGCCGATGGCTATCGGCCATGAATTCGTGGGACGGATCGTGGAAGCCGGCTCCAATGTCAGCGATTTTTTCCCCGGCGATATCGTCAGCGGGGAGGGTCACGTGGTGTGCGGCCGCTGCCGCAATTGCCTCGCCGGCCGGCGCCATTTGTGCGCCAATACCAAGGGAGTGGGCGTGGACCGGCCCGGCGCTTTCGCCGAATATATCGCTCTGCCCATGACCAATATCTGGCGCCATCATGAATCGGTGCCGCTCGACGTGGCCGCCATTTTCGATCCTTTCGGCAACGCGGTACACACGGCGCTTTCCTTTCCAGTTCTCGGCGAGGACGTATTGATTACCGGCGCCGGGCCGATCGGCATCATGGCGGCCGCCGTGGCGCGGCACGCCGGCGCCCGCTATACCGTCATTACCGACGTCAACCCTTACCGGCTGGAACTGGCGCGCAGCCTCGGCGTCACCGTCGCCGCCGATGCCGCCCATACCAAACTGGCCGACGTACAAAAGCAGCTCGGCATGTCCGAAGGCTTCGACGTGGGACTGGAAATGTCCGGCAATCCCGCCGCCTTTCGCGACATGCTCGCCAACATGAGCCACGGCGCCAAAATCGCCATGCTCGGTATTCCCACCGCGGAGTTCGCCATCCATTGGCGCACGGTGGTCTTCAACATGCTCACCATCAAGGGCATCTACGGCCGCGAAATGTATGAAACCTGGTACAAGATGACCGTGATGCTGCAGTCGGGCCTGGACATTACACCGGTGATTACCCATCGCTATCCCTACACGGAATTCGAGAAGGGGTTCGAAGCCATGGTGTCGGGCAATTCGGGAAAGGTCATTCTGGAGTGGGCGTGAAGGCCGCCCGCCGCTGGCTGGTGCGCGGGAACGTGCAGGGCGTGGGCTACCGCTATTTCGCGCAAGAAAATGCCAGCCTTCTCGGCCTCACCGGATACGCCAGGAATCTCGACGACGGCCGCGTGGAGGTCTACGCCGTGGGCGCGCCGGAGCAGTTATCGGACATGGCGGGCCGTTTGCGCCAGGGTCCCCGTTGGGCCGACGTGCGCGGCGTCGAAGAGACGGAAGTTGCAATCCGGCGCTATTCTTCGTTCGAGGTCCTGTAGTCCCGTACCGGTACTTATTAACCGCAAACGTGAACCTTACGGTATCGTCTGTGAATTGACTGTCCCCTGAATGCATTGAGATAATCGAGTCCACTACCCAATGGAGGATTTAGTTCATGAATCAAAACGGACTGATGAAAGTTATAGGTTGTGGGCTTTTATTGCTGGGCGCCGCCGGGGCCGCCTTCGGTGCGACGACGCCCGAGATCGATGCTTCCTCAGGCATGAGTGCGCTGACTCTGCTTTCCGGCGTGTTGTTAGTCCTCAAGACTCGCCGGTAAGAACGAACAAACCAAGGGCCGGTCCACAGCTGGCGACAGGGTTTCTCGAAGGTCTCTCCATGCCGCGGTATGATTGGTCCTTGTTCTCCCTGTCAAGCTCCGCATGGTTCGTACTATCACCCACCAATTCGCTGCTTACCCGCAAATGTAAGTTGACTTCTCCAGGAGCTGCAAGAGATAATTGAGGGCATCCCAAACGGAGGATTTTGCCTAAATGAATCACAACGGGTTAATGAAGGGTGTGGGTTTAGGGATGCTGTTGCTGGGCGTGGCGGGGGCTGCGTTCGGCGCGGTTCCCGAGATCGACGCTTCATCGGGGATGAGCGCGCTGACTTTGCTTTCCGGCGTTTTGCTGGTCATCAAGAGCCGCAGGTAGGAACTAGCAACTAACCAAGAGCCGATCCATGGTCACCAGGCAGGGACTCTCCACGTTCTTGTCGCGGCCGTGGCTTCGGCTCTTTTCATTTGTGGGCCTGGTCGCGCTGGAATTGGCGTTGTTATCGATTCGCTTTGACGCCGCCGATCTCACGGCCGGTTATCTGCCGCGGCTGGTGAACCAGTGGGGCGCCGTATCTCTAAGGTTCGGCATCGCCGCCGCAGCCCTGATCCTTCTGCTGAGCCGGAGCGCCCTCGAAACCGCGCTGTCTTCCCTCGGGCGTTTCCCGCCGATCTCGGTTGCGCTGGTCACCGGCCACGCTCTGCTGCTGCTTCTCTCCTGGTTCCTGGCGTTACGGGTTTTCGGCCACGCCATGGAGGCGTCTCGCGCGGACTGGCTTGCCGGCGCCTGGATCCTGACCGGCGTGCTGGCCATGGTTTGCGCGGGACTGGCCTTTTTTCCTGCGCGCGTATGGGTACACCTGTTTGCCTCGTGCCGGGATGTGCTGATATTCGCGATTGCGGCCGCGCTGGCTGGCACGTGGGTGGGCGGTTTCGCCAGGAATCTTTGGCGCCCGCTCAGCAGCTTGACCTTTTCGGTGGTAAGCAGCCTGCTGAAACCCTGGATTCCGGGTCTGCTTATCGACCCCAGCCACCTGACGCTGGCGGCGCGCGGCTTCGACATCGAGATCGCCGACGAATGCTCCGGACTCGAAGGCATCGGCTTGGTGCTGGCCTTCAGCAGCGCCTGGCTGTGGTTTTCGCGGCGCGATTATCGCTTTCCCCGGGCTTTGCTTCTGTTGCCGGTTGGCGTGGTGGTGATCTGGGCGATGAATGCGGCTCGCATCGCCGCCCTGTTCGCCTTGGGCTACGCCGGCGCGCCGGGGATCGCATTGGGAGGGTTTCATTCCCAGGCCGGGTGGATCAGCTTCATCCTGATCGCAACGGTTTGCGTGGCCGGGTCCAGCCGGGTAGCGTGGTTGCGGAGGGAAAAGCCCCGCCGGGAAGTTTCACTTGATGGAGCGCCGCCGGGCAACGCCGCTGCGGCTCGCAATTTCACCGCGGTCTACCTGGTGCCGTTCCTGGCGATTCTAGCGGCGGCCATGGTTTCCAAAGCGGCTTCGGCGAAGTTCGAATGGTTATACCCGCTGCGTCCGCTGGCGGCGCTGGTTGCCTTTGCCTGCTACCGGGAGCCATACCGGCAAATGAACTGGCGCGTGAGTTGGCTCGGAGCCGTGGCCGGAGTCGCCGTCTTCGCCTTGTGGATCGGCTTGGAGCCGGCCGGGGCGCACGCCGCGGCGCCGTCTCATGTTCCCGCCGCCTGGATCGCCGCCCGCGTCTTCGCCGCCGCCATCACCGTACCCATTGCCGAGGAATTGGCGTTCCGCGGTTTTCTGCTGCGCCGCCTGGCGAGAGAAGCCTTCGAAACGGTCGATCCGCGGTCGGCTGGCCTGCTCGCCGTGGTGCTGTCTTCCCTCGTCTTCGGTCTGTTTCACGGCGACCGTTGGCTCGCCGGCTCACTCGCTGGTCTGGTCTATGCCGGGGTGTACTGCCGCCGCGGCAGTATCGGCGACGCCGCCCTGGCGCACGGCCTCACCAACGCCTTACTGGCAGTCTACGTGTTAACCACCGGCAACTGGCAATTGTGGTGAGCCGGAGCGGTAGCGGCGCGCCAGCGAATCGGCGATGATGAGGGAGTCGCGGTCCGCGGCGACCAGGCAAGGAGATGCAATGAAACGCAGAGTGTTTGTCGGCGGGGCTTTCGCCGGCATGGCGCTGACGGGCGCCAATGCCCGGCCGCCCAAGCCCAAAAGCGGCGCCATCGCAACCCGCCCATTCGGGAAGACCGGCGTGCACGTCCCGCTTATCTGTCAGGGCGGCGCCCGCCTGGACCTGTTTCCCGATGTGGCCGCGGCGGCGGCGCACGTTCGCGCGGTTTACGAACTGGGCCTGACTTACTTCGATTGCGCCCACGCCTATTGGGATGGCAAGTCCGAAGAGGCTTACGGGCTGGGGCTTTCCGAGGTCCGCAAGAACATCTTTCTAACCACCAAGTCCACCAAACGCAGCAAGGCGGAAGCCGAGGCGGACCTGGCGGCTTCGCTCAACGCGCTCAAGACCGATCATCTGGATCTTTGGCAGATGCATTCGGTTGCAACAACGGCGGAGATCGACCAGATTTTCGGTCCGGGCGGGGCGATGGAAGCCTTCGAGGCGGCCAAGAAAGCCGGCAAGTGCCGGTTCATCGGCTTCACCGGCCACTTCGATCCCGAAATCCATGCGCGCATGCTCAAGGCCTATGCCCACTGGGATACGGTTCTGATGCCGCTGCACGCCGCCGACCATGCTTACCTCAGCTTCGAGAAGACCGCCCTCCCTATCGCGGCGGAAATGGGGATTGGCATCCAGGCCATCAAGGTGTTCTGTAAGGCATTCCTGCTCCGCGCCTTGAGCCCGGGTGAATGCCTGCGGTTCACCCTCAGTCTTCCCTGCCATATCGCCATCTGCGGCTGCGGCACCATCGGCCAAATGGAGGATAATATCCGCGTCGCCCAGAGCTTCAAGCCATATACCCCGGCGGAAATGGCCGACGTGCGCAACAGGGCCATCGTCGGCCAAGGCGTTTATACCGGCCCCACCATGGAATACTGGAAGAGAAAGACCTAGGGAGCGCTCTGAGATCACTGCGCCGACCTGACCGCCCTCTCGGAAGCTGTGAAAAATTCAATATCAGCCGCCGATGAACACCGATGAAAGCAGATAGAACCTTGGTTTCCTTTATCGGTGTTTATCGGTGTTCATCGGCGGCTATATTTCTTCACAGCTCCTTACGGTTGTCTCCTGACAGGCACTTAGACATTAGAATTCGTGGGGCAGACCTGGGTCGCCCGGACCCGGTTCGGCAAAAAAAATGAACGACTCGGAAACCGGAATCACGCGGCGGGAATTCGCAGCCGGAATTGCCGTGACGGCCTCTCTGCTGGGGCAGGAGCGCGCCGCTCACCCCCAGCCGTATTGGTACCAGCGCATCCGCCGCCTGGGCCAGATCAATATCAATGAAAAGGACGCCGCCACGCTGGACGTCGACAAATGGGTCCGGTACTGGGCGAGCCTGAAAGTCGATGGCATGATCGCCAGCGCGGGCGGCATCATGGCGTTCTACCCGACCGCGATTCCGCTGCACCGCAAATCCCGCTACCTGGGGAGCCGCGACCTGTTCGGCGAGTACAGCCGCGCCGTCAAGCAGGCCAAGCTTCGCGTAATCGCCAGGCTCGATCCCACGCTGGCCTTTGCCGAGGCGCTGGAAGCCCGGCCGGACTGGTTCGCCCGCGACCAGGCCGGCAAACCCGTCCGGCACGCGGAAGCCAGGGAGCTTTATACCACCTGCATGTTCGGGCCGTATTACGACGAGCACATGACCGCCATCATCCGGGAACTGAATAAAGGTTACGACCCGGACGCCTACTACACCAACGCCTGGCCCGGCACCGGCCTGGGGACCGTGTGCTATTGCGACCGCTGCCGTAAAGCCTATCGCGCGCAGTTCCAGGCGGACCTGCCGGAAACCACCGACCGCTCCGACCTGAACTTTCGCCGCTGGACCGACTGGCGGCTCGATCGCGTCCTGGCGGTGTGGAAACTCTGGCAGAGTGCGGCCACCGAGGGACGCGAAGACCGCGTCTATGTGGGCAACCTGGGCGGCAGCATCCGCGCCGAGATCAACGTCAAGAAGATCGCCGACCTCTGCCAGTGGATGAACGCCGACCATCAGGACCGTAGCGGCGCCACGCCCATGTGGGACTGCGCCCAGCAGGGGCGCATCAGCTACAGCGTGATGCGCGGCCGCACCGCGACCAACGTCACCAGCGCCTACAACATGAGCAATGCCATCTGGCGCCACACCAGCAAGGCGCCCGTCGAAATGCGGATGTGGCTGGCGCAGACCGCGGCCAGCGGCATGGTGCCATGGCAGACCTGGCTCGGCGGCGATCCCAAAGATACGCGCTGGGAGCGGCCCGCCGGTCAGTTCTTCCAGTGGCTGGCCGGCAACGAAGCGCACTACTTCAATCGCCGTTCCCTTTCTACCGTGGGCCTGGTATGGCCGCAGCGAACCCAGGTCTGGCATCCCAAGCTGGCCGGTTCCACCGAGGCGTTGCAGGGATATTACTATGCCTTGCTCGAAGGCCGAATCCCGTTCGACCTGGTGCACGATGAGGACTTGACTCCCGCCCGGCTGGCGCAGTATTCCACTGTCGTGCTGCCCAACGCGGCGCTGCTCTCTTCGCCGGCCTGCGAAACTCTGCGGGGCTTCGTCAACCGCGGCGGATCGCTGGTCGCGACCTTTGAAACTTCCCTCTACGACGAAGCGGGCGTCGCGCGCGGCGATTTCGCTCTCGCCGATATTCTGGGCGCATCCCTCGATGGTAGTGTGGAAGGTCGCGTGGAGGGCCCGCTGCATAATTCCTACCTGCAGGTCGAGCGGCAGCACCCGCTGGTTGCCGGCTTCGATGGCACGTCCTACCTGCCCGGCCCGATCTTCCGCGTGCGCATCAAAGACGTCGCCCAACCGGTCTTGACGCGCGTGCCTCCGTTCCCTGCCTTCCCGCCCGAAATGGTGTATCAGGCAAGCTCCGCCGCGGATGGCGCCAGCGTGGTGGTCCGCGAGGGCAGATCCCGCGTGGTCTATTTTGCCGACGACATCGATCGGACCTTCTGGCTCACCTGGAATCCGGATCTGGGCCGGCTGCTCTCGAACGCCGTCCGGTGGGCCGCCAGCGATACCCTCCCGGTATCGGTCTCTGGCAATGGTTTGTTGGACGTCTTCTACTGGGAAACCGAGCCCGGCCTGGCGCTCCACCTGGTGAATTACACCAGCCCCGCCCTAATGAAAGGGCCCGCCCGCCAGATTTCGGCCATAGGCGCCCAGAAAGTACGCTTGCGCCTGCCGGACGGATTCCGCGCCTCCAAAGTCACTTTGCTGAGCGCGAAACGGGACGTTCCCTTTCAGCTTTCGGGCGCCGAGCTAAGCTTCACCGTCCCGCAGGTGGGCGAATACGAAGTTGCGGCGATTCTGCGCGCGTGAGGGTTCAATCGGTGGGGCGGACGCCCTCGTCCGCGCGGGTTCCCCGCGCCCGGTCTTCGCCCGCCGGTGACTCATCCAGGAGAACCGCGTTATCATAACCAAAGCCGGAAGGAGTTCCGTTATGTCTACCCGCAGAGGATTCTTCGCTCAAATGGGCGCCGCCGCGGCGGTGGCCCGCATGCTTCCAGAGGCGGCTTATGCGCAAACCGCCGTCGTCGAGGGCGTCGGCTTTCCCAAAGACATGGTGTGGCTGAACGCCAACGAAAACCCGGCCGGGCCGCCGGCGTGCTCGCTGGACGCCATGCGCGCCGTGTTGACCTCGAGCGGCCGTTACCACTACAACGAATTCCGCGACATCTATGCCGCCATGGCCAAGGCCGAAGGGCTCGGGCCGGAGCAGTTCGTGGTCGGTTCCGGATCGAGCGAAGTGCTGCACACCGCCATCGATCTTTTCACTTCCCCCACCCGGCCATTGATTAGCGTGAATCCGGCCTACGAAGGGCCTCGCGAGGTCGCCCGCAGCCTGGGCCGTCCCGTCGTGCTCACCAAACTGCGCGACGACTACACCGCCGACGTCCACAAACTTGTCGAAGAGGCCGACAAAGCCCACGGCGGCCTCATCTACCTCTGCAATCCCAATAACCCCACTTCCGCCGTCACCACCGCAACCGACATCGATTGGCTGGTCTCGAACCTGCCCGCCGATACCACCCTGCTGGTGGATGAAGCCTACATCCACTTCGTCGAGCGGCCCGATGTGAAGACCGCCCTGCCCTACGTCCGGCAGGGCAAGAACGTGATTGTGACACGCACGTTTTCGAAGATCTATGGCATGGCCGGGCTGCGAGTAGGTTTCGCCGCCGCCCGTCCGGACATCGCCGCGCGGATGGCGCGCCTGGCGCTCAACGTGATCTCGATCGTGAGCGCGCGCGCCGTGGTGGCCGCGCTCGCCGACCGCGACAACATTCTGCGCGAGCGCAAGGCTGCGCTGGCGAAGACCCGCCGCGAGCTGACCGCGTGGCTACGCGAGCGCGATGTGAGGTTCATCGAGCCCAACGCCAATTTCATCATGATCGACGTGGGCCGCAACGCGCGCGAGTTCATCGCCGCCATGCCGAAAATGGGCGTGGCCCCCGGCCGCCCATTCCCGCCGCTCGACAACCTGCTCCGCGTCACTTTCGGTACCGATGCCGATATGGCCAGGTTCCGCGAAGTATTCTGGAAGGTCTACGAGGGCTGAACGGGTTTCCGCGTCACTTTGTCGCCATTGCCGGCTTGTGTCCGGCGCAGCCGATGCGCAACAATGTTCACGGCTTTACGTGAGGAGCGGTGAGCGATAACCGTCTTACGCATGAAGCCCCCACGCCCGATGTCGCGGGGAAGAAAGGATCTCCACCATGCAGCGCCTTCACCGCCGTGGCTTCCTCGCCCTGGGAGCAACCGCCTGCTTTTCGCGGGCCCCCATCCGCGCCGCCGGCAATCCAGTCCGTTCC
The DNA here is from genome assembly GCA_049509915.1 of Bryobacteraceae bacterium. Taxonomy (GTDB): domain Bacteria; phylum Acidobacteriota; class Terriglobia; order Bryobacterales; family Bryobacteraceae; genus JBEKYD01. The sequence goes on from JBEKZL010000046.1 coordinate 10,970, forward strand.
GTGAATGTCGCAGCACCCGTGCCGGTCGGAGACAACGCCGGCGACACTTGGGTGGCTGCCTGGCTTCCCGATGGCAGCCTCTATTCTCCGTCCAACGATACCAAAGGATTCCGAAACGCCGGCAGCGGGAATATCGCCTTTAACCGGATCGACGGCCTTGATCCCCTGCACCTGTCCGGAGCAACCGTTAACTACATGCCCGACTATGGCGTCGAAAACCGTGAAGGCCCCGATGGGTGCACCTGGAAATCGAGCGGCTGCACGGCGGTGGGCAACGAAATCTACTGGGTGGTGGCCAGGCACAAGTACGGCGAGAAGTCCGGCGATCGCTACCGGCGCCAGACCGCCGCCAACGCTTCTATCATTAAGACCAGCGACGGCGGCAAGACCTGGACCCGCGGCGCGAAAGAGAATTACGAGAAACCGATGTTCCCCGGCAGCCATTTTGCCACACCTTACTTCATCGAGTACGGCCGCGCCAGCCTCCGCGGCGTCGATAACGCGGACCGTTTTGTGTATGCCACTTCGAACAATGGCTTTTGGGATAACGGCGACTCCACCGTCCTGGGCCGTGTCCGCCGGGAGCGCATCGGCGCCCTGAATGGAGCCAATTGGGAGTACTTCACCGGCGGGGACGGTCTCAGCGACGCCTCCTGGACGCGCGATGCCGCCCAGGCGAAGGCTGTCATCGATAGTCCCGGCAAGCTCGGCATGACCGGAGCGATCTACGCCGCCGCGCGCCGGCGCTACGTAATGATCAACTGGTATTACCCCGCGGGTGGAGGAAAGATGCCGGGCGCGTCCAAGGAAACCGTGTGGGATTTCTACGAGGCTCCGCATCCCTGGGGCCCCTGGACCACCATCTCGTCGCACAAATTCACACCGCAAGGCTTTTACTGCCCGGAAATCTCTCCCAAATTTCAGCAGGGCGACAAGCTGTATGTCTTTGCGGCGGGCGACTGGAATAATCCCTCGTTCTACCGCCTCACCGTGGTGCCGGTAGAGCTCCTGTAGCTCTGCCGCGTGGGATCCCCGGATTGAGGACTCGTCGTGAAATAACCGTGCCAAATCCTGGAGGCCAACGTGGCGCGCGCATTCCAGACTGGCGTTGCCTGCCGCCCGGAGCCGGACCTCATGATCGACGTGGGCTGCAACGCTAGGGGGTTCGTCGCCACCATGCCGAAAATGCGTTCTTCGGCTGCTTGGTTCAGTCGAGCTATGGATGGATTTCGTTGCGGCCAGCAGCGACAGGGAGTGTGCCTCCGGCCGGCGCGCCGCGAACTCTATAGCGGCCTTCCAACGGCCGGCAGCGCGATACGGAACGTACAACCCCGGTTGGGCTCGCTATCGAGCGCAATCGTGCCGCCATGGGTCTCGACGGCCCACTTCGCGATGGAAAGCCCCAGGCCCGCTCCGCCCGATTCGCGCCATCGCGCTCGATCCACGCGATAAAATCGGTCGAACACCTTGGACCGATCCTCGGCGGGAATTCCCGGTCCGTGGTCCTGGACTTCCACTACCACCCAGTTGCCCTCGCCACGGCGCACGCGCACCGTGATCGTTTCTCCCACGGGCGAATACTTCAGCGCGTTGTGGACGATATTGACGAGCGCCTGGCGTAGAAAAATGCGGTCGCCTTCCACCTGCGCGTCTTCGTCTCCCTCCAGCTCGATGCGTTGCGATTTTTCCTCCAGCAAAATCTCGAGCAGCGCCGCCGCTTCACGTGCTAAAGCCATTACCGGAAACGTGGTCCGATGAAGCTGGGTGTGACCCGAATCGGCGCGGGAGATCGTCAGTAGATTATCGATCAGCGAGGTCAGCCGGTTCACTTCCTCCAGCATGCTGCCGACAATGTCGCGGTACTCGGCGCGCGTGCCGTCCTTCTGCAGCCCTACCTCGCCCACGCTGCGAATCATCGCCAGCGGCGTCCGCAGCTCGTGCGACGCATCGGACGTAAAACGGCGGAGCTGTTCGAAAGCCCGCTCCAGGCGCGCCAGGGTATCGTTGAACACGCGCGCCAACTGGCCAAGCTCGTCGTCGGTATCGTCGTTGGGCAGGCGCGCGTGCAGGTTTTCGGGCGTGATCTCCTGCGCTCGCCGAGCCATTTTCTCAATCGGATCGAGAGCCCGCCGCGCCAACCCATAGCCCGCCGCCGAAGCGATCACAAGCACCACCGGCAGCATCACCAGCAAGGCCGGCAGCAGGTCCGCCAGCCGCGAGTACAAAGGCTCCTCGCTATGCGCCAGCCGAATCAGCAGCCGGCGGCCGCCCAGAGAATGCACCCGGCTCACCATGCGCACGCGAGTCCCGTCGGAAAGACGCGCCGACCGCTGGGAGTACCCCCCCACGCCCTCCTTTCGAAAGGGGCCGCCGTCCAGAGCGCGATTCCCGAGCCTCTCGTTGCGAAACAGCACCGCGCCGGCCTGGTCGCGCACTTCCAGGTACCGGTCGATCACCTCTTTCGATTCGGGGTGGTTGTGGTAGTCTTCCCGCAATCGAAGCTGTCCGCCGGAATCGAAAAAGAACAGGCCCTCCACCGTTTCGATTTCCTGCACCGCGAAGTGATCGAGCTGGCTTCGCAACTGCCAGAACAGAAAAGCGCCGGTGCCCGCCCAGCCCAGAACCAGCAGCGCCGCCAGCACCGACACGTACCACAGCGTCAGGCGGGCGCGCAGGTGAGTGGGACGCAACCGCACTTACGATTCTTCTCCTTCGCGCAGCACGAAGCCGACACCGCGCACCGTGTGCAACAGCTTCGACTCCCACGGCCCGTCGATTTTCCGCCGCAGCCGCACCATCTGCGCGTCGATCACATTGTCGATCGGCGTCTGCCGCGCGGTCTCCCGCCAAACGTCGCGGGCCAGCATCTCTCGCGAAACCACGTGGCCGCTGTTGGCAAAAAGGTACTCGAGTAATTCGAACTCGCGGGCCGTAAGCTCCACCTTTTGGCCGCCGCGCACCACCAGGCGTTCCGCCAGGTCCATCTCCAGATCCGCCAGCACCAGCCGCCCGCCCGCGGCCGGCTTGCCCCTTCGCAACAGCACGCGGACCCGCGCCAGCAGTTCCGGGAACGCAAACGGCTTCACCAGATAATCGTCGGCGCCGGCGTCGAGGCCGCGCACGCGGTCCTCCACCGTGTCTCGGGCGGTAAGCAGCAGCACCGGCGTCCTGATGCCGCGCCGGCGCAGCGTCGAGAGAATTTCGAGGCCGTCGTGACCCGGCAGCATTACGTCAAGAATCGCCAGGTCGAAAGGCTGCGCGTGAATCAGATAGAAGCCCTCTTCGCCCGTGTGCGCCACCCGCACCGAGTATCCATCCGCCTCCAGACCGTCGTGGAGGGCGCGGGCCATCTTCAGCTCGTCCTCGACCACAAGGATGTGCACGCTTCCTTTATAGGGCGCGCCACTCCATTCCGCAAGTGCCGGAATCCTGATGTTTTTCTGACGCGAATATCAGGTAAATATCAGCAATTCATCAGGCGAAAAACCTAATATCCGATGCTAAAACGGTACCAGCGCGTGGCGGCCTCGCGCGAGTGGAGAGGATGGATGCTGACACCGGGCATGGCGAAAAAGGTCACGATTCATCTGAACGAAGACACCAGTTCGCGCAGCGATTTCTTAAGTCGTGCGATTCTCTCGCTGCTCTTGCGGGAGGGCGTCGCCGGAGCCACGCTGGTGCGGCCGGAAGCGGGTTTCGGCTTCCACCACCGCATGCACAGCCTGGAGGGCGGCATCGACACCGCCCGCCACATGCCGCTGCGCATCGAGTTTGTCGACGCCGCGCCGAACGTCGAACGCCTTCTCCCCTCTCTCATGGAACTGGTGACGGATGGGTTGATCGAAGCTCATGACACGGTTGTCCTGAAGATGGCCGTCGGAACGGCCCGATGAGATTTCGATATCTCCGCGCATTCGCCGCCAGCGTAATTCTCTGCGTTGTCCTGTGGGCGCAGGCTCCCGTAGTGCCGCTTGCCCAGGCCGAACAGACGGCTTTGCGTAATCATCCGCGCATCGCCGCGGCGGCTCTCGAAGCCGAGGCCAGCGGATTCGCGGTCGACCAGGTCCGCGCGGCGTACGCGCCGTCGCTCTCCGGAAACGTCACCGGCGTTGGCACGGAACACGGCTCGGTCTTATCCGCCGGCGCCGTCACCACATCGAGCATCTACAGCCGCGGCGCCAGCGGCATCGTAGCCAGTCAGCTCCTCACCGACTTTGGACGAACCGGCAGCCTCGAGCGCAGCGCCAGGCAGCGCAGCGCCTCGCGCAACCAGAACGTTGCCGACACTCGCGCTCAAGTGATCGTCGAAGTGCAACAGGCGTATTACCAGGCGCTCGCTTCCGAATCGATTCTGAAGGTCGCCCAGGCCACCTTGGAACTCCGCCGCCTTACCCTGCGTCAAGTCGCCGCCTTGGCCCGTAGTTCTCTCCGTTCCACCGTGGACGTCGGTTTTGCCCAAGTGAATGTCTCGCAAGCCGAACTCGATCTGTTTCGGGCCGAAAACGACACCCGCGCCGGCCACGCGCGCCTGTCCGCCGCCATGGGCCTGGAGCGCGACCAGCCGTTTGAATTGGCCGACGAGCCGCTGCCGCCGCCGCTCGATACCGACGACAATGGCGTGGTCGCTAAAGCCCTTCGCCAGCGGCCGGACATGGCCGCCCTGCGCCTGAATCGCGACGCTCTCCAAAGCTACGCCGAAGCGGAAAAACGCCTTCGCAATCCGACCGTCTCCGCCGCCGCGATGGCCGGCGCCGCTCCGGTCAGGGACGATCGCCTGGCCAGGAATTACGCCGCCGCCGGCTTCAACATGAGTATTCCCATTTTGAACGGCGGCCTGTTCAAGGCGCGGCGCGAGGAAGCCGAGTCGCACGCCGCCGCGGCGGATAAGGCCGTCGAAGACCTCACCGTTCGTATTGCGCGCGATGTCAGGGTGGCATGGCTCGATGCCACCGACGCCTTCCGCCGTCTGGACGTTACCGCCCGTATGGTCGCCGAAGCGGACGAGGCGCTGCGCCTGGCGCAGGCCCGCTACGACAACGCCCTGGGCAGCATCGTCGAGCTCAACCAGGCGCAGTGGAACCAGACCTCGGCCCAGATCGCCGCCGCATCGGCCAAATACGAGTATCTCAGCCGGCGGGCCGCGCTCGACTACGCATTAGGTGTTTTGCGATGAATCATTCGACACCGAAAAACGCACGTCTTCTGATCGCCTGCGGCATCGTCTCTTCGATGCTGTCCGCCTCTTCCTGCGCCCGCGGCGGCGCCCAGACATCCGCCGTCGCCGCCGAGCCCCGGACCGTCGCCGTCGTCGCTGCCTGTCGCGCCAATTTGTCCGCCGATATCGTCCTCACGGCCGAATTCGAGCCGTTCCAGGAGGTCGACGTTATGGCCAAGGTTTCCGGATACATTCGCGAAATCAAGGTCGACATTGGGGACCGCGTCCGCGAGGGACAACTGCTGGCCACCCTCGAAATCCCGGAAATGCAGGACGATCTCACCCGCGCCGGCGCGGCCATCGAAGAGGCCAACGCCGAACTGGCGGCCGCCCGCGACGAGCTGCAGCGCGCCGAGTCGGCGCACGAGATGGCTCATCTCTCCTACTCGCGCATTCTGGAAGTTTCCAAGAGCGAGCGCGGCCTGGTCCCCCAGCAGGAGGTCGACGAAGTTCATTCCCGCGATCTGGTGGCCGAAGCGCAGGTATCGGCGGCGAAATCGCGCATCGGCGCCTGCCAGCAGCGTATTCTCGTCTCCCAGGCCGACCAGTCCCGGGTCAAGACTTTGTATCGATATGCCCTCATTACTGCGCCTTTCGAAGGCGTCGTCACCAGGCGTTACGCCAATACCGGATCTTTGATTCAGGCCGGCACGGCATCGCAAACACAGGCCATGCCGGTGGTGCGCCTTTCCCAAAACGGTCTGCTTCGGCTGGCCCTGCCGGTGCCGGAATCCGCCGTTCCCCTGATTCGTCTCGGTACGCCGGTGGATGTGCGCGTGTCCGCGCTCGACCGTACCTTCCCCGGCCGGGTCGCCCGCTTTGCCGACAAGGTCGACGAGGCCACGCGAACCATGAAGACCGAGGTGGATGTGCCGAATCCAAACCTCGAACTGGTGCCGGGAATGTATGCCGAGGTGGATCTCGAGACCGAGCGGCACCAGAACGTTCTCTCAGTCCCCATGGAGGCTATCGACGGCTCCGGCGGCGACACTCGCGTTTTCGCCGTGCGGCCATCCGGATCGATTGAGATCGTTCCCGTCCGCCTGGGCATTGAGAACGCCCACCGTGTCGAGATCCGGTCCGCTGAAATCGCCGCGGGAGACCGGGTGGTGGTGGGATCTCGCGCCGGGCTGAAGCAGGGCGACAAGGTTCAGGCCAAAGCCGTCGCGCTGGCCGGCGATCCGTCGCCCAAGGACTAACCTCTGATGTCTCGCTTCGCCATCAACACTCCCTACCTGGTCGTGGTCGCCTGCCTGATCGTCGCCATTCTCGGCTCGGTCGGCGCCGCGCGAATGCCGGTGGATATGTTCCCCGCCATGAACATTCCCGTGGTTGTGGTGGCCACGTTTTATTCGGGCATGCCTCCGGAGCAGATCGAAGGCGATATCACCTATCATCTGGAACGCTTCTTCACCTTTGCCGGCGGCATCGATCACATCGAATCCCGTTCGCTCAATGGCGTGAGCATCATCCGCGTGTATTTTCAGCCGGACACCAACGCGGATATCGACGCCGCCACCATCGCCAATCTGGCCGTCTCGGATATGAAAGATCTGCCGCCCGGAACCTTGCCGCCCGTGGTGCTCAAGTCCGACGCTTCCAGCCTTCCCGTGTGCCTGGTCACCTTGAATGGAGAAGGCATGAGCGACGGCAAGCTCAAAGACGTCGCCCAGAACTTCGTCCGCAATCAACTGGCCAGCGTTCACGGCGCGTCCATTCCCCAGCCGTTCGGCGGCCCGTGGCGCCAGATCCAGTTCTACGTCGATCCGTCCAAGCTGGAGGCCCGGCAGATCAGCCCCATGGACGTGGTGCGGGCACTCAGTCAGGCGAACGTCATTCTGCCCGCCGGCGACGTTCAGATCGGCAACCTCGATTACAACGTCTACTCCAACGCCCAATTCAATCTCAACGACGCCAGCCGCTATCCGCTCAAAATGAACGGCGAAAACCCGGTCCTCATGTCGGACGTCGGCACCCTCCGCGATGCCCATGCGATCCAGTACAACGTGGTCCACGTAAACGGACAGCGTTCGGTCTATCTCCCGGTGATGAAGCAGGGCGGCGATTCCAATACCATCGCCATCGTCGATGGGGTTCGCAGCACCGTCACTCATCTGGTCGATGTGCCACCGGAGATGAAGACCGGCGTCGTATTCGATCAATCCCGATTCGTTCGAACCGCCATCGAGACGCTGCTCCACGAAGGCGGCATCGGGCTGTTTCTCACCTGCGTCATGATTCTGGTGTTTCTCGGCAGCCTCCGCGCTACGGTTGCGGTTTTCTTCTCCATCCCGTTATCCGTCTGCGCGACCCTCCTGGTTCTCCAACTGGGCGGTTCCTCGATCAATAGCATGGTGCTCGGCGGGCTCGCCCTGGCGCTATCCCGCCTCATCGACAATTCCGTGGTCGTGCTCGAGAACATCTACCGTCACCTCGAAATGGGCGAACCCCGGCGCGTCGCCGCCGAATCCGGCGGGAAGGAAGTCGCCCTCCCGGTACTGGCATCCACCCTCACCACCGTGGTTGTCTTCTTTCCCGTGACCCTTCTGGCCGGCGTCAGCAAGTTCTTGTTTTCGGCGATGGCGCTGGCGGTGATTGTGTCGCTGTTCGCGTCTTACTTTGTCGCCATGACGGTGGTGCCGCTGTTTTGCGCGCGGTACCTGACCATAGAACGCGCCCAGCGTCTTGATGCGGTGATTTCGGGCGAGTCCCACGAGTTCACCGAGGGCCGGCCCGGCTGGGGAGCGCGCTTCCAGGCGGCTTTCCAATCGGCCTTCGACCGGCTGCTGGGATTGTACGAGGCACTCGTCCAGCACCTTCTCCGCATACCCGTAACCGTGTTGGCACTTTTCTTCGTGGCCTTCTCCGCCAGCCTGCTGTTGTACGGCAGGCTTGGCTTCGCTTATTTTCCCCAGACCGACGCCGGTCAGTTTGTGATTACCTTCAAGGCGGCGCCGGGAACCAGGCTCGCTGTCACCGAAAAGGAAGTTGCGGATCTAGAGTCTCTCATCCGACAAGTCGTCAGACCCCAAGACTTGAGCATCCTGGTCGATAACATCGGCGTCGACAATGGCTTTTCCGCCGTTTACACCTCCAATGCCGCCATGCATACGGGGTTCGTTCAGGTCGGGCTCGAGCCCGGACACCACACCGGCAGCTATGAATACATTCGGGAAATCAAAAGGCGAATGGCCGAAGACATGCCGCAGCTCACGCCGTTCTTCTCCACCGGCAGTCTGGTGGATGCCGTGGTCGCAATGGGTGCGCCGGCGCCGATCGACGTCCAGATCGTCGGAGCGAACTTAGATGCCGACAACAGAGTCGCCCAGGACATCGCCGGCAGACTGCGCGAATCGCCGGAAATCGCCGACGTCTTCGTCCCTCAGGATCTCGATTACCCATCTCTTCGAATCGACGTCGACCGCCTGCACGCCGCCAAACTCGGATTGACCGAGCGCGAGGTACTGACCAACGTGATTACCTCTCTCACCTCGAACCAGATGATCGCTCCCAACCTGTGGATCGATCCGCGCAACGGGAATAACTACTTCCTCGCGGTTCAGTATCCCGAGGCTCAAATTCATTCCATCCAGGATCTGCATTCCATTCCACTTCATGCGGACGGCGTCGGCGAGCCGACCCGCCTGGGCATGATCGCAAAGATCGAACGCATCCAGGCGCCCACCGAAGTGGATCACTACCAGATCCGCCGCAAGCTCGATATCTATGCGCGCCCGGCCGGTGAGGACCTCGGAGCCGCGGCCGGCCGCGTGCGCGCCGCGATTGCGCGCGAAGAGATTCCGGCGAACGTATCCGTGGCTGTCCGGGGCAGCGCCGAAGCCATGGACGCGTCATTCAAGAGCTTTGCGTTCGGCCTGTCTCTGTCGGTCGTTTTGCTTTACCTGATTCTCGTCGCTCAGTTCCGCTCCTTCACCGACCCCTTCATTATTCTGCTGGCTCTTCCCCCCGGTCTCTCCGGCGTGCTGATTGTTCTTGTCCTGACCGGGACGACGCTGAACGTCATGTCTCTCATGGGTGTCGTCATGCTTGCCGGAATCGCCATGTCGAACAGTATTTTGATCGTCGAATTCGCTCACCATCTCAGGACCGAGGGGCGCCAGGCGGGCGAAGCCGTGGTGGAAGCCTGCCGCGTGCGTCTGCGGCCCATCCTGATGACCTCGCTCGCCACCATAGTCGGCCTGCTGCCGATGGCCATGAAGTTGGGCGAAGGGAGTGAGTCGTACGCGCCGCTGGCGCGCGCGCTGATCGGGGGATTGACCGCCTCGGTCCTGTTGACCGTGTTTCTGGTGCCCGCGGGCTTCTACGTAGCGTACCGCGAGTCCGAGCCGCAGCCGTAGGTGGGGCGGGCGGTTCCGCCTGCCCGCCAGTTGTCAACCGGCGCCCCGGCGGGCGGCGTGAAATCGGCACCCTGGAGAGCGGTTGTCCGTAACTGGAGTTGTAAGCCGCGAGTCAGAGCCGCGACCGTAAGGGAGCGGTTGCCGATAACTGGAGTTGTGATCTTATGACAGTTCCTAACAAGGAGAAATGTCCCATGCGAGCCTTATCGGCTTACCTATCATCTCTCACGCTGGCCGCCAGTCTGATCGTCTTTCCGGCCGCCGCGCCGGCCAAAGACAAGAAACCCAAACCGGCTCCCACCGAGCCGCGGGACGCGATCGAAGTCGTCGGTCACGTCCCGTCCGCCAACGGGCCCGTCACCCGCTTTCTCTTCACCCAGCACTACAGCAGCTTTTACTTATATGCCGAGCACGATGGCGGCCGTAGCGTCACTCTCATCGATGTCACCAGAACCGGACAGCCCGTCGTACTGACGGACGTTTCCTATCCCGTGGACGGCCGCTCCGGCAGTCTGTTCGCCGTGGCCGGCACGGCCGCGCTTGTCACCGAAGCCCAGAGCGGTTCCGCATCTTCGCCGGCGAGCCAGACCGTCCGAATCATGGATTTCTCCGATCCGCGGCACCCGAAAGTCGCCCGCGAATTCACCGGCGTGACAGCCATGAGCCGGGACGACCGGCGCGGCCTGATCTTTGTTGCCAACCCGGAGGGGATCTGGATTTTGCACCAGAGCTTCGCCGAGGACCCGGAAGTGCAGAGGGCCTACGCCTATCGCGTGCTGTACGACCATTAGCCCACTTATCGTGGGGCAGACCAGGGCAGACCATCGTTTTAGGCGGTCTGCCCTGCACGCAGGACTCGACCATGCTCACGCGCCATGCCGTGAGTCCGAGCCGCGACCGTCAGGGAGCGGTTGCGTGCGCCGTTCCCGATCTTCCCATTCGGCCGCGTCAGGGAGCCGGTTGCCGGTGACCCAACCAGCCATTCCCCGACAGCCCCCACACCCGCGACCGGTTATAATCGATGCTGGAGTCCGAAATAGCCATGCAACCATCCTCTCGCCGCACGTTTCTCGCCTCCGGACTGGCGTTGCCCGCCGCCGGGCTGGCTCACGCCGAACAAACCACTCCGTCCAAGGAGATCAAGTTCACCTATCGCACGCTGGGCAAAACCGGCCTTAAGGTGAGCGCGCTTTCCTTCGGATGCATGACCACTTCCGATGCCTCCGTCATCGAGCGCGCCGCCGATATCGGCATCCTGCACTTCGATACCGCGCGCAGCTATCAGGGCGGTAACAACGAGCGCATGGTGGGCGCGGCGCTGAAGGGCAAGCGGCAGCGGGTCGTCTTGTCGAGCAAGACCGAGGGCGCCACCAAGGCAGAAGCCCTGGCCCAGCTCGATACCAGCCTGCGCGAGCTTGCGACCGATCACTTGGACATCTGGTATCTCCACATGAAGAACAATCCGGGCGACGTCACCGACGACCTGCTGGAGGCGCAGCGCATCGCCAAACAGGCGGGCAAGATCCGGTTCGCCGGCGTCAGCACCCACTTCAATATGGATCGCATGCTCCCCTACCTGGTCAAGCTGGGGCAGACCGATGTCATCCTGACCACCTACAACTTCGCCATGCAATCGGTGGCCGAGGGCGCCACCCAGCAGGCGCCGAAATCCGACATGACGGCGGCCATCCGCGCGGCCCGCAAGGCCGGGGTGGGAATCGTGACGATGAAAGCGCTGGCCGGCGGCGTTTCCCGTGTGGGACGCGGCGACCGCCTCTATGGCGCCGATCAGCGGGCCCTTTCGAAGCAGCTCAGCCAGCCGGGTGTGCCGGCGGCGGCCATCCGCTGGGTGCTCAAGAACGAGTCGGTGGATACGGCCATCGTGTGCATGACCGATCACGACCAGCTCGATGACAACCTGCGCGCCATGGCCGAGCCATTTTCGCCCGCCGACGCCAGTCTGCTGGCCCAACAAATGGCCTATATCGGCCCGCGCTATTGCCGCATGTGCGGCACCTGCAACGGCGTCTGCGACAAGGGTGTGCCGGTTCCCGATGTGCTGCGCGTGCTGACCTATGCCGAAGGCTACGGCCAGTTCGCCCTCGCCCGCGAGCGGTATCTGCAACTACCGGATCACGTCCGCGCCATCCGCTGCGAGGACTGCGCCACCTGCTCGGTCGATTGCCCCCACGGCGTCAAAGTCCGCGAGCGCGTCAGCCGCGCCCAGGAGATGCTGGCGTAGACGTGGTCGTAGCCGATCCGTTGGTGGGGCAGGCGATTCGCCTGCCCTCTTCCGCGTTCCGCTTAGCGGACGCGGCGAACTTCGCTCGGCCCGTGGCAGGCGCACCCGCGTGGCCGGCGGCGAGAGTTGGAGTTGGCCCTGGAGGGAACGTTTACCGGCGAGCAGCGCTGGCTGCTGGACAAGGAACTGCCTCAGGTGGAGTGGTTGGAGACGCAGGCAGAGGCGCTGGAGCAGGAGATCGAGCGGCGGGTGGCGGTCTTCGAAGATAGCATTCAGAGGCTGCTGACGATTCCCGGCGTCGACCGGAAGACGGCATGGACCATCGTGGCAGAGGTGGGTGTGGGTCTAAGCGCGTTCGCCGATGCGAAGCATCTGGCCAGTTGGGCGGGTCTGTGTCCGGGCAACCGCGAGAGTGGCGGCAAGCGGATGAGCGGGCGAACGCGCAAGGCCAGCCGCTACGTGAAGCGCGCCATGTGCCAGGCCGCTTGGGCCGCTTCGCACACGAAGAACACGTATCTATCGGCGTTCTACCGGCGGATGGCCATACGCAAGGGGGCGCCGAAGGCGGTCATGGCCCTGGCGCACCACATGATGGTGGTCGTCCACCAAGTGCCGAGCCGGAAGGAAGAATACGTGGAATTCGGCGGCGACTACTACGACCGGCGCAACAGGCCCAAGACCGTGGCGCGGTTGGTGGGGAGGCTGCAGCGGCTGGGCTATCGGGTAGGACTTCAGCCCGCGGACGGGGGCGTGTCCGCCGGCGCCGTCACGCCCGACCCGGACCCTGAACCGCGCGACCAATGGGTCCCCGAAGCGGAGGCGAGCCCAGTTCCAGCCAAGCGCAGGCGAGGTCGCCCATGCAAGTGCATCGACCGGGGAATTATCTGCCAGCACCGCACCACAGCCAAGGTCAACTCGTTGATTCAACAGCCCTCTTCACCAGGAAAATTTTCGTAGGACCGGCCGCAACGGACCCCGACGGGGCCGTCACCGGGACGGATGAAGAAGTGCCGGCCAAATGCTCAGTTTGGTCGAGGAAGCGCGGAGACGAATCTCGCCGCGGGCGAAAGGGCCTGCGCCACGAAGACCGGGTGCCAGCGACTTCCTGGGGCGAGATCAGGAGAAATCAGACTCTAGACTCGAGCCGAGAAAATAGGGGCTCGCGGCAAGTTCCTTCTTACCGCACCTTGATCACGAACAGCGTCTGGTCGTCGAAGGGCTTGGTCGAGACTTTGTCAAGGTCGGCGAAAATCGCGGTCGCCAGCTCTTCCGTGCCGCCCCTGGAGTGGGTGCCCACCAGTTGCGAAAGCCGCCCTTTTCCGTATTCGCGGCCGCCGGGACCCATGTGGTCGGTGATGCCGTCGGAATAGAGCACGATCATGTCTCCGGGGGCGGTTTGAACCGAAACGTCTTCATAGTCGCGCGCCTCCAGCAAGCCCAGCGGCACGCCCTCGGCGCGGATGTTCAGTACCTCGCCATCGCGCGCGATCATCGGCGGCAGGGCGCCGGCGTTCGCCATCACCAGCCGCCGCGTTTCCGGGTCCCACAGGATGACGCACAGGGTGACGTAGCGCGCCTCCACCTTGCGTTCGACGAGCGCGTCGTTGAGCGCCTTCAGCAATTCCGCCGGATCGCGGCGCCGCGGGGCCATGCTGCGCAGCAGCCCGATCACGAGGCCCCCGTACAGCGCCGCCGCCGCGCCTTTGCCGCTGACGTCGCCAAAGGCGATCACCGTTTGCCCGTCCCGGCGCTCGAAGACGTCGTAAATATCGCCGGAAATCTCGCGCGCCGGCCGCAAACGCACGTATGCTTCCAGGCCTTCGATTTCCGGCGACGCGTCGGGCAGCAGCACGCGCTGCAGCTCGCGCGCCGCCCTCAGGTCGTCTTCCATCGCCCGCTCGCGAGTGGCCAGTTGCTGATAGAGGCGCGCGTTCTCCAGGCTCGACGCTACCTGCGGCCCCAGCAGCGCCAGGGTGCGGACGTGATCGTCGGTGAAATAGCCCACGCGCTCACTTTCGAGGTCCATCACGCCTACCACCCGATCCTGCACCTGGAGCGGCACGGCCACTTCGGCGCGAATCCCGGGATGGGAGGAAATGTAGCGCGGATCCTTGGCCGTGTCCTCCACCCGAACGACCTGCCGCGCTTCAGCCGCCGCACCGGTGATGCCCTTGCCGAAAGGGACATTATCGATATTCACGCGCCGGTCGTAGCGGATGCCGAACAGGTGCCGCAGGGCTTTGGCGTCCGGCTCCACGGCCAGGATGCTGAAAGCGTCGTAATCGATCAGCCCGCGCACCGATTTGGCGATGGTGGCGAGCAGCTCGTTCAGGTCCAGAATGGAGGAGAACTCCCGCGAGATGTCGGCCAGGGTATGCAAGGTGCGGTTCTGCCGTTCCACCCGGTGGTACAACCTGGCATTGTCGATAGCCACCGCCACGCGCGCCCCGAGCAGCCGCAGCAGAGCGCGATCGTATGCGGAATATGCATTGATGCGCGTGGACTGCAGGTCGATGACGCCCACGAGCTTGTTGCGAACGGTCATGGGTACGGCCAGCTCCGTCCGCACGGCGTCCACGGCGTTCAGGTACCGTGGGTCGTTGCGCACGTCGCCCACCAGCACCGGCTCGCGCCGCGCCGCCGCCAGACCGGTGATGCCTTCGCCCAGGCCGATGACGACGTTTCGCACGACCTCTTCGCGGTGCCCCACGGCGTAGCGGATGCGCAGGTCCCGGCGCTTTTCGTGGTAGAGCAGAATGGCGAACAGGTCGTACGGCAGTACCGTCTTGACGATCTCCGCCACGTTGCACAGGAGCTGGTCAAGCTGCAGGGTCTGCGAGGTGATGGCCGAAACTTCGAGTAGAAAGTCGAGCAGTTCACTGCGTTCGCGAAAACGCACCGCGGCCCGGCGGACGGGGGGCGCGGGCCGCGGCGGCGCTTTCGGACTCGGCGGATCAGGCAGGGGCCGCCTCGACAATCTTGACGCTGGCGCTGGCGCCGATCCGCGTGGCCCCCGCCGCCGTCATGGCTTCCAGGTCTGCCAGGGTGCGAATGCCGCCGGCGGCTTTCACGCCCATCGAAGGCCCCACGACGCTCCGCATCAGCGCCACGTCGTGTACGGTGGCGCCGCTCTTGCTGAAACCGGTGGAAGTCTTGACGAAATCCGCACCCACCAGTTTGGCCAAAGTCGAGGCCACCACCTTCTCCGGATCATCCAGCAGGGCGGTCTCCAGAATCACTTTCACGATCGCCCCCGCGCGGTGCGTCACTTCCACTACGGCGCGAATATCCTGCTCGACCGCCAGGCGATCGCCGGAGCGGAGCGCCCCCACGTTGATCACCATGTCGATTTCCTGTGCGCCGGCGCGCACCGCGGCAGCAGCCTCGGCGACCTTGGCTTCGGTGGACGTGGCGCCCAAGGGAAATCCCACCACGGTGCAGACTTTGACCGCGCTGCCGGCCAGCTCATTGCGCACCAGCGGCACCCAGTACGGATTGACGCACACGCTGGCAAAGCCGTATTGGCGCGCTTCGCGGCAAACTTTGAGTAGATCCGCGCGGGTGGCTTCCGGCTTCAAAATGGTGTGATCGATGACGCCGGCAATCGCCGGATCGATTCCGGTCAGCCGCTCGCTGGCCGAAACCCGCCCGGCGCCGGCGGAGAGAATCTGCCTGGTATTGGCCGCACAGGTCTGGGCGCAGCGCTGCACACAACCAGGGCAAACCTGGTTCGGCAGGTTGAGACCTTCCCCCTTTCCCGCGGGGCCCGGAACGCGCGCCAGAATCTCTTCCCCGATTTGTGCGACCAGCCGGTCCAGTTCCGCTTCCGTCACTGGGTAACCTTCCTGGAAATCAGATATTCGCGCTCGATGGCCATAATTTTGTCGACCCGCGCCTGGTGGCGCCCGCCCGCGAACGGCGTGCCCAGCCAGGTGCGCACGACCGCTTCCGCCTGGGTCTCGGTCAGAAGCCTTCCGCCGAGCGTAAGTATATTAGAATCATTATGTTCACGGCTGTTACGGGCGGAAGCCGTATCGTAGCACAGGGCCGCTCGAATACCCGGCACTTTGTTGGCCGCCATCGACGATCCAATCCCCGCGCCATCGATGATAACGCCGCGCGTGGCTGTGCCTTCAACCACCGTTTGTGCAACTTTGTGCGCAATGTCGGGATAATCGGCCGGTTTCTCGTCGAACACGCCGATATCCCGCACGGTGAGTCCCAGGCTCTCGATCACCGGCTTGAGGATTTCTTTGAGGCGAAACCCGCCATGGTCGGCGCCGATGGCAATCGTCTGTTCCGGGGTGGTGAACCGGCTGAGATCCCCTTCGCGTACTTCGAGGATGCGCACGCCGCGCACGGCGGCCAGTTCGCTCGCCGACGCCGTTACGATCGACCCTGGCGGAATCCGCAGATCCCCCGCCGCCGGAATGTCCTGCGCCGTGATAACCCGTTTCATAAAATGAGCGAAGATCTATTGTAAATGGTCGCAAGTGTCCGGTTGACGCGGAGAGAGGCACTGCGGGTAGGGTGAGGGACAATAGGGGTTGCGGTAACGGCGCGCAGAGCTAGACTGAGAATGCAATGAGCAAACGGGAACTGATCGTCAGCGAGTTGGACCGCATACCGGAACAGGACCTGGACAAACTCCTAGCGTTCCTGCGATCGCTCAAGGAAACCCATGCCGAGAGCCGCGTTCCGGCACTGGCTGCCGAATCGTCGCTGGCCAAGGACTGGCTCACGCCGGAGGAGGATGCGGCCTGGGCCAGTTTGTAAGAGACGACGTTGTCGTTCTCAACTTTCCCTTCTCGGACCTCAGCCAGACCAAGCGCCGGCCGGCCTTGGCGATCGCGACGCTCAAAGGCGACGACGTCATCCTGTGTCAGATCACCACTCAGGCGCGAGCCGATGAATACTCGGTCCGGCTCGACAGCGCCGACTTTGTCTCGGGTGGACTCAACCAGAGCAGCAGCATTCGTCCCAATCGGCGGTTCACCGCCGACGCGGGCATTATCGTCTATCATGCTGGCCATGCCTCAGCGGTGAAACTGAGAGAAGCCGTGGAGCGCCTGATCGCGATAATCCAGCAGTCCTGAGCGTCGAGGAAATCCCGCAAGCCCGAACCCTACAAATTAAACATCCGCAAGTATTACGCCCAGCTATCGGTTTTGCGGTACTCTGTTCGAAATGCTCCTGTTGAGCGGATTCTCCGCGCTGTTGTTCGTCTGGCTAACGGTGGCCGCTGCCGTTGCCGATGCGCAAACCGGCGGTTTCGATTACTACCTGCTCTCGCTCTCCTACGCCCCGAACTTCTGCGCCCAGCCCGGCAACTATAAGGAGCTCCGCGAATGCGGCACGGGGCGGCGAGTCGGGTTCCTGGTACACGGACTGTGGCCGGAATCCAATGCCGGCCGGGGTCCGAGCAAATGCGGGCCGGCGCAGCCGGTGGGCGAGCCGCTAGTGCGCGTGATGTTACGCTATTTTCCCGGGGAAGCCATGATCCAGCACGAATGGGCGACCCACGGGACGTGCTCCGGATTGAGCCAGGCGGATTATTTCGCCGCCGTGCGCAAGGCCCACGACGCGGTTGCGATACCGCCCGCCCTGGCGGCGCCGGCCAGCGCGGTGAAACTTGCGCCGGAGGAACTGGTGACGGCGTTCCGCTCAGCCAATCCGTCGTTTCCCAGGGGCGCTTTCGCGTTTTCCTGCTACCGTAACGGCGAATTGCAGGAAGCCAGGGTGTGCTTCGACAAGAGCCTCTCACCCCGGCCTTGCGGCAACGGCACGGGGCTTTGCCGGGCGCGGGTGGCGACGCTGCTGCCGGTGAATTGAAAACGCGAATCCACCCCATAAAAACTTTCGCTTTCCATTCGGCCCCCGAAGTGCGCCACGATACAGAAGGCCCCACGTTACAATAGGGCCAAATTGGGCCCGGGGAGACTAGCGGATGCAATTTTCGTCTTACCAGACTGATGGTTTTTACGACGAAATGTTCGAGGCTGACGGCCGTTCCCGTCCGCACGTCCGCCTGCTGGTCGAAATCATCGAGTCGCTGTCGGATGGCGCGCTGCTTCGCTACAAGCACGCCGCCGAACGCCTGCTGCTGCAGATGGGGATTACCTTCAACGTTTACGGCGATTCGGCCGGCGCCGAGCGCATCTTCCCCTTCGACCTGGTGCCGCGCATTATTCCCGCCGCCGAATGGAGCGTGATCGAGAGCGGTTTGCAACAGCGCATCCACGCCCTCAACGCCTTTATCGACGACATCTACCACGAGCAGAAGATCTTGAAGGACGGGGTGATCCCGAGCGAAGTGATTCTGTCGGCCGTTTCCTACCGGAGGCAGTGCGAGGGGCTGAATCCGCCTTGGCGCGTCTGGTGCCACATCACCGGCACGGACCTGGTGCGCAACCGCGACGGCCGCTACTACGTGCTGGAGGACAATCTGCGGGTGCCTTCCGGGGTTTCCTACGTGCTTGAGAACCGGGAAGTACTGAAGCGCATTTTCCCCGGCGTGTTCGAGGGGCTGTCGGTGCGTCCGGTGAACGAGTACCCCAGCCGGCTGCTGGAGATGCTGGAATCGCTGGCTCCGGATGGCGCGGCCGAGCCGCGGGTGGTGCTGCTCACTCCCGGCATCTATAATTCGGCCTACTTCGAGCACAGCTTCCTGGCACAGCAAATGGGCGTGCAGTTGGTGGAGGGGCGCGACCTGGTAGTTTCCGGCGGCGACGTTTTCATGCGGACCACCAAAGGCCTGGAACGGGTACACGTGATCTACCGGCGGGTGGATGACGATTTTCTGGATCCCGAAGCATTCCGGGCCGATTCGCTGCTGGGCGTTCCCGGGCTGCTGGCGGCGTACCGCGCCGGCCGCGTGGCGCTGGCCAACGCTCCCGGCAACGGCGTGGCGGACGACAAAGTGGTCTACGCCTACGTGCCGGAGATGATCAAATATTATGAGGGCCGAGACCCCATCCTGCCCAACGTGCCGACCTACCTGTGCTGGCGCGACCAGGACCGCGCCTACGTGCTCGAGCATCTGGCGGAATTGGTGGTGAAAGCCGCTAATGAATCGGGCGGCTACGGCATGCTGGTCGGGCCTCACTCCACCGCCGCGGAGCGCACCGAATTCGCCGGCCGCATCCGCGCCAACCCGCGCAACTACATTGCGCAGCCGACCCTGGCTCTTTCCCGCGCGCCCACCGTGGTGGACGACCATTTCGAGGGCCGGCACGTGGACCTGCGCCCCTACGTGCTTTGCGGCAAGGAGATCTACGTGCTGCCCGGCGGTCTGACGCGGGTGGCCATGCGCAAGGGATCCCTGGTGGTAAATTCGTCCCAGGGGGGCGGGAGCAAGGACACCTGGGTGCTGGCGCCGGGCCAGTCGCAGAGCCAATCGCAGTCGCAAAGCTGACGCCGAACCGAAACCGCCATGAACGCAACCACTAAGAAACCGTTACTCAGCCGCGTCGCCGACGCTGTGTACTGGATGGCACGCTACATCGAGCGCGCCGAAAACGTGGCCCGCTTTATCGACGTCAATCACAACCTCATGCTTGATCTGCCGCGCGGGTCCTCGGACCAGTGGCAGCCCATCGTCGATACCACCGGCGACCGCGCCATTTTCCAGGAACGCTACGGCGCCGCCACGCAGGAAAATGTGGTTCGCTTCCTGGCCTTCGAGCCCGAGTACCCCAACTCGATTTACTCCTGCATCGTCGCCGCCCGCGAAAACGCCCGCTCGGTGCGCGAAACCATTTCCTCGGAAATGTGGGAGCAGATCAACAGTATGTACCTTCTGGTTACCGCCCAAACCCGCAAAGGCCTGCCCGAGGTGCTGCCCGAATTCTGCCTGCAGATCCGCATGGCCTGCCACCTGTTCCAGGGCATCACCCAGGATACGATGAGCCACAACGAGGCCTGGTACTTCATGCAGTTGGGCCGCCGCCTGGAGCGCGCCGACAAAACCAGCCGCGTGCTCGACGTCAAATACTTCATCCTGCTGCCTTCGGTAACGGACGTCGGCACCCCCTACGACGACGTGCAATGGACCGCGCTACTCAAGTCCGTCACCGGTTTTGAAATGTACCGCAAGAAGCACGGCCGCATCTCGCCCGACCGGATCGTGGAGTTTCTCCTTCTGGATGGCGAATTTCCGCGCGCCATCCGCTACTCGCTGGTGCTGGCCGACGAGGCCCTGCATGCCATCACCGGAACGCAGCGCGGCTACTTTTCCTGCCAGTCGGAACAGCGCCTGGGCCTGTTGCGTTCCGAGCTCGATTACGCCCACGTGGAAGCCATTCTCGGCGGCGGCCTGCACGAATTCCTGGATGCCCTGCAGACCAAGATGAACGGCATCGACGAGTGCATCAGGGACGATTTTTTCGCTCAACACGCGGCGCCGGCCAGAGCCGGAGCGTAAGGGAGCCGTCCAACGTGCGAAGCGCTTGAACGTTCGGCCGAAGGGTCCAGGGGGACCCGCGCGGACCAGGGGGTCCGCCCCACCCATTTAGCCAGCGCGCGCAGTCTGGAGGTCAGAACCGGCGAAGCAGTACAATCCAGGTGTGAACCGGCGCAACTTTCTACTAACGGCCGGCGCGCTGGCCGGCGCGCCCGCTTTGCCGCAATCCGCCGCGGAGCGGCCCGCCAATGCCGTCCGCAGTGTCCAGCGCCTGTTCACCAGCGAGGTCGAAGACAAGCCCTGGTTTTACGACCGCGAGATGTGGCCGCGTTACTTCGCCATGCTTGCCGAAAACCGTTTCAGCCGCTTCAACCTCAGCTTTGGCATCGGCTACGATTTTCTTACCGCCGTTACCGACGCCTACTTCCTGTTCGCCTACCCGTTCCTGCTTTCCGTCCCCGGCTATAACGTGCGCGCCGCCAGCCTCCCGGACACCGAGCGCGATCGCAATCTGGAAACGCTTCACTTCATTGGCGACCAAGCCGCCGCGCACGGCCTCGAATTCCAGTTGGGCCTCTGGATGCACGGCTACCGTTGGGAGAACAGCCCCAGTCCGAACTACACTATTGAGGGGCTCGACGCCGCGAGCCACGGCCCCTATTGCCGCGACGCGCTGGCGGCTCTTCTCCGCGCCTGCCCCGCCATCACCGGAGTGACTTTCCGCGTCCACGGCGAGAGCGGCGTCGCCGAAGGCAGCTACACGTTCTGGTCGGCGGTCTTCGACGGGGTGAAGCGCTGCGGGCGGAAGGTCGAAATCGACTTGCACGCCAAGGGGATCGACCAGGGTATGATCGACGTCGCCCTGGCCACTGGCATGCCCGTCAAAGTGTCGCCGAAGTTCTGGGCAGAGCACATGGGAATGCCGTACCACCAGGCCGGCATCCGCGACCAGGAGGTGCCCAAGGCCGGCCACTTAGACAGCGGCCTGATGGCGCTGAGCTCCGGCTCGCGCAGTTTCACCCGCTACGGCTACGCCGACCTGATGCGCGAAGACCGCCGCTTCGACATTCTCTGGCGCATCTGGCCCGGCACGCAGCGCCTCCTGCTATGGGCCGACCCGCTGTTTGCCGCCGCCTGCGCGCGTGCTTTCGGGTTCTGCGGATCGACCGGCGTCGAGGTCATGGAGCCGCTCTCCTTCAAGGGGCGGCGCGGATCGGGCATCGCGCCCTCCGGATCGGGAAGCCGCTGCGCGTATGCCGACCCTTCGCTGCGCCCGCGATGGGATTGGGAGAAGTACCTCGATACCTACCGCGTCTGGGGCCGGAAACTTTACAATCCGGACGCCAAGGTCGAGGTAGACCCCGCGCTCGCCGCCGCCGGCCGCATTCTGCCCGTCGTCGTTACCGCGCACCTGCCCTCGGCCGCGAACAACAACTACTGGCCCGAGATGTACACCAACCAGTCGCTGGTGGAGCCGTCGAAAACCGAGTACACCGATACCCCAACGCCAAGAACATTCGGCCACACCAGCCCGCTCGACCCTCAGCTGTTCTCCCGCATCGAGGACTTCGCCGGCGAGTTGCTCCAAGGCGAGCGCAGCGGCAAGTATTCGCCCATCGAGGTCGCCCAATGGCTGGAAGATCTGGCTGCGGCCGCCCATCCGGCCGGGGATCGGCGTATCGAAATCGATGTTGCGATCGAGGAGGGTTTGGGCAGATTTTTCGCCGCCAAATTCCGTGCCGGGGTTCTGTACGCGATTTACGAGCGATCAAGCGACCGCACCGCTATCGAAGCGGCGCTCGAGTGGTACCGCGCCGCGCGTGCAGCCTGGGCCGAGTTGGCCAATCGGGCCAAAGGAGTTTACGTGTCGGATATTACGGTCGGCGAACTCCCCTGGCTCCGCGGCCATTGGCTCGACCGATTGCCTGCTATCGACGCGGATATCGCCCAGCTTGAGAAGCGCCGCGAATCCGCCCGGCCCACTGGCGATCCTAAAGTGAAAGCCGCCATCGCGGAAGCCATCGGCCGCCCGCGGCGCCCTGGCATGCCCATGCGCCATCGCGCGCCGGGACGTTTCGAGCGCAGCCAGGCGCTGGTGCTCGAACTGGAGGCCCCAGTGCTGGCCGTTGCGCTGCTGCACTACCGCCGCGTCAATCAGGCCGAGCGTTGGCAGTACGTCACCATGGACCGCAAAGGCTCCGCTTACAGCGCCTCCATCCCGGGCGCGTACACGGACTCGCCCTACCCGCTGCAATACTACTTCGAGCTGAAATCCGCCCCCGACCGCGCCTGGCTGTACCCCGGTTTCCCGCCCGACCTAGCCGGCCAGCCCTACTTCGTGGTCCGTGGAGGTTAGAGCTGTAAGACAAGTAGTATGGGCACAGATACAGGCCGACAAATCCGACCGATGGGCAGCGGGCACCGACCCTGTTCGCACCCTCCGCTACGAATAAAAGGGAACCGAGCCGCGAGCGTCGAGGAACGCGGCGGCCGCGGCTCCGTAATCCACCGCGGGCCTGATATCGTATAGCCATGGCAATCGAGCATCGACCCGGCGAACCGCCTCCCCTGGAAATGCTGGTAGACGTGGCGCGGCTGGTAACGGCATATTATACCGGCACGCCCGACCCCTCGGTGGCGGCGCAGCGGGTGAGCTTCGGCACCTCCGGCCATCGCGGGTCTTCCTTTGAATCGAGCTTCAACGAGAACCACATCCTGGCCATTACCCAGGCCATCTGCGAATACCGCACGGCGGAAAAGACCGACGGGCCGCTTTATCTGGCCAAGGATACCCACGCGCTTTCGGAGCCGGCTTTCTCGACCGCGCTCGAAGTGCTCTGTGCCCACGGCATCACCGTGATGGTCGATTCCGATTTCGGCTACACGCCCACGCCGGCGCTGTCGCACGCCATCCTGGTTCACAATGCCGGCCGGCAAGCCGGGCTCGCCGACGGCGCCATCCTGGTTCACAATGCCGGCCGGCAAGCCGGGCTCGCCGACGGTATCGTCATCACCCCTTCCCACAACCCGCCCGAGGACGGCGGCTTCAAATACAACCCTCCCAGCGGCGGTCCGGCCGATACCACGGCCACGAAGACGATTCAGGACCGCGCCAACGCCATCCTCGGCAGCGGCCTGCGCGACGTTCGCCGCGTGCCCTACACCCAGGCACGCAATGCCGCCACTACGCGAAGGCACGATTACGTTTCCCAGTATGTCGGCGATCTGGGCGCGGTGCTCGATCTCGATGCCGTGCGCGACGCCGGGCTTTCGCTTTGCGCCGACCCGCTCGGCGGCGCCGGCGTGGCTTACTGGGGGCGCATCGCCGAACGTTACGGGCTCAAAATGGCGATTCAGCACGAACTGGTGGACGCCACCTTCCGCTTCATGTGCCTCGATTGGGATGGCAAGATCCGCATGGATTGCTCCTCGCCCAATGCGATGGCGGGTTTGATCGCCCTCAAGGACCGCTACGACCTCGCCTTCGCCTGCGATACCGATCACGACCGCCACGGCATCGTCACCCGCTCGGCCGGCCTGCTCAACCCCAATCACTATCTCGCCGCGGCCATTTTC
Organism: Bryobacteraceae bacterium; assembly: GCA_049509915.1. Classification (GTDB taxonomy): domain Bacteria; phylum Acidobacteriota; class Terriglobia; order Bryobacterales; family Bryobacteraceae; genus JBEKYD01. Next base: position 34,762 of record JBEKZL010000046.1, read on the forward strand.
TACCTGTTCCAGAACCGGCCGGGATGGAGCCCGACCGCCGGCGTCGGCAAGACCCTGGTTTCTTCCAGCATGATCGACCGCGTGGCGGCGCACCTGGGCCGGCGCCTGGTGGAAGTACCCGTGGGCTTCAAATGGTTCGTCGACGGATTGCTCTCGGGCGAGTTCGGCTTCGGCGGAGAGGAAAGCGCCGGAGCGTCTTTTCTGCGACGGGATGGCGGCCCGTGGAGCACAGACAAAGACGGCCCGATCATGGGCCTGCTGGCCGCCGAGATGTTGGCGCGCACCGGCAAGGATCCAGGCGAGATCTATCAATCGCTGACCAACCAGTTCGGCGCGCCGGTTTATGCCCGCATCGACGCGGCCGCCACTCCCCAGGAAAAGGCCATTCTGGCCAAGCTCTCGCCGGAACAGGTTTCGGCTAAAGAGCTTGCCGGCGATCCGATCGAGGCCACGCTCACCCGCGCTCCCGGAAACAACGCCCCAATCGGGGGATTGAAAGTCACCACGCGCCGCGGCTGGTTCGCGGCCCGCCCCTCCGGCACCGAAGACGTCTATAAGATCTACGCCGAAAGCTTCGCCGGCCCCGATCACCTGCGCCAGATCCAGCAGGAAGCCCGGGAGCTGATCGGCCGGACGCTCGAGGCTTCGGGCGCGAAGAAGCCGTAAGGTAAGGGCTCGCGTTCCGATTGCGGTGAGGCATCAAGAAAACCACTCCCTGGCGGTCGCGGCTCGGTTTGGTTTCACGAATGCGTACGCCACGGTGGGTTCCCACCCCGACACACCGCCCAGCGGCTTTTTGAGGTTCAATAAGACATGGTGGTCTCGCAGAGGGCCTGGTGCATTCTCGCGCTGCTGGGATGGCTGGTTCTCCCGCTTCGCGCGCAGCTCGATGGCCGCATTACCGGCTCAGTGCTCGATGCCTCCGGCGCGGCCGTGCCGGGCGCACAGGTTTCGCTTTTGCTTGCCGGCGGCCTAAGGCCGCTCCTGGTCACCAAGACCGCTACCGACGGCGTCTATCACTTCATCGGGGTGCGGCCCGGTTACTTCGATCTTTCTATCGAGGCCCAGGGCTTCGTCCAGACCATGCTCCGCAATCTCTCCGTCGATCCCGCCCGCGAAACTACCGCGCCCGCGGTTAAACTCCAACTGGCTTCAGTCACTCAGAACGTCGAAGTCAACGCGCAGATCGAAACCGTCAATACCAACAACGCCGAAATCTCCACCACGGTCAGCATCGAAGATATCCGCAACCTGCCCATACTCGATCGCGACCCCATCGCCCTCATGCAGCTCGAACCAGGCGTCGTCTACAACGGGAATTCCAACACCGTGATCAATGGAATGCGCACCTCGTATTCCGACATGACACTCGACGGCATCAACATTCAGGATAATTACGTCCGCGATAACGCCCTCGACTTCTCGCCCAACCGGCCGCTGCTCAGCCAGGTGCGAGAAATGAGTATGGTCATGTCCAACGGCAACGCGGCATCCTCCGGCGGCGCCACCGAGACCGCCTACGTCACTCCGTCGGGCACCAACCAGTTCCATGGCGAAACCTTTTGGGAAAACCGCAATAACGCGTTCTCCGCCAACGACTGGTTCAATGACCAGGCCGGGGTGGGGCTGCCGTTCCTGAACCAGAACCAGGTGGGTGCCAACCTGGGTGGGCCCATTCGCAAAGACAAGCTCTTCTTCTACGGCGCCTACGAAGCCGTGCGCGCCCACCAGCAGACCCCGGTGGACAATACCATCCTGACTCAGGACGCCCGCGAGGGCATTTTTCAATACCGCGACGCCTCCGGCACCCTGCACAAGGTGAACCTGCTCACGCTCAGGAACACTTCCATCGGATCCTACATGCAGAACATACTCAACCAGGTACCCGGGCCGCAATACATCAATAACAACCTGGTTGGCGACGGCCTCAATACCGGCGGTTACCGATTCAATCAGCGCGACAACGAAACCCGCGATAACGTCACCGGCAAGATCGATTACAACATCACCACGCAGCACGCCGTGAGCGGATCGTTTTCCTGGAACCGCGATAACTCGGACGGGGCCGGGCAGGGCCTGGAAAACGACTATTCCGTAATCCCGAAGGTCACCATCCCCACTCACGCCGCTCTCCTGGCGCTTTCCTGGCGCTGGACCCCCACGCCCGAAATCACCAACGAAGTGCGCGCCGGTTTCAACCTGACTTATGCCTACTTTCTGACGTCGCAGCAATTTGGGAGCTATCTCGTTACCAACGAAATCTTTTCCGACCCGGTCAACGAATTCATGCCGCAGGGCCGTAACACCAATACCTTCGTTATCGGCGACGACGCCGCCTGGCAGCACGGCAGCCACTATGTCCAATTCGGGTTCCATGGCCAGCAGGTCTTCGTGCGTTCTTACGGCGATGCCGGCGTGGTGCCGACTTATAACCTTTATATGGGCTTAGGCCAGCCCGCGCTCACTTCCAAAGATCTGCCCGGCATCAGCCAAAACGATCTGGCCAACGCCAATCAACTGCTGGCCACGCTCGGCGGCTACATCGATAGCGACAGCCGGGCATTCAATGTCACCAGCCGTACTTCGGGCTTCGTCGCCGGCGCGCCCTACGTACGTCACTTTCGCATGAACCAATACGCCTTCTATTTACAGGATAAGTGGAAGATATCGCCGCGTCTCAACCTGACCGTGGGCTTACGCTATGAATTGCCGAGTGTGGTGGATGAGGCCAACTCGCTGGAGGTTCAACCGGTGCTCACCGGCTCGGTGGAGCAGACCCTGCTCTCCAACGCCAGCTTGCAATTTACAGGGTCGAGCGCCGGCAATCCCTGGTATCACCGCGACTACAGGTACTTCGCACCCAACGTGGGCCTTGCGTGGGACGTTTTTGGCGACGGCAAAACAGCCTTTCGCGGCTCCTATTCCATTTTCTACGTGAACGACCAGGGCATCCTCTCGCCCCAGACCGTGCTCGAAGAAAACTCCGCCCTGCAGGGCATTTCGAGCGGCGCCGGGCTATCCAATACAGTCTCCCAAGGGGTGCCCGCCATCGCTCCGCCCGCCTATTCGGTGCCGATTACCATAGCGCAGGAATACGCCTCCAATCCCTTCAACACCGTTGGCATGCTGGACCCCAATCTGCACCTCCCTTATGTGCAGCAGTACTCTTTCGGCATCCAGCACGAGACAAAGGGCACCGTTTTCGAGGTTCGCTATGTGGGCAATCACGGAGTCGGGGAGTACCGCGCCTTCGATTACAACCAGGTGAACGTCAATGCCTCGGGCTTTCTCACCGACTTTTTGCACGCCCAGAGCAACGGATTCCTGGCCATGGCCAAGACCGGAAATTTCAATCCGGCGTTCAATCCCTCGATCGCCGGCAGCCAGCAATTGCCGGTATTCCTGAGCCTGCCGGGCGGCGGCCAGCTTACCAATCCAACGGTGCAAAACCTGATCGAATATGGCGAGGTGGGCGACTTAGCCACGCAATACGAAACCACCGGCACCAACGGCAAGATCGCCTTCTTCCCCAACCCTAATGCTCTTGAAACCGACGTGTTGACCAATTACTCCAATTCCACTTACAACTCACTTCAGGTTGAAGTCCACCATCGCATGCGGGGCGGATTGAGCTGGCAGGCCAATTACACCTTTGGCAAGGTGCTGAGCGACGCTGATGGCGATTCGCAATCGCGCATTCAGCAGTTCCTCGACATTAACAACCCCAAGCTAGAACGCGCCCGCGCCAATTTCGATCTCACCCAGATGATCAAAGCCGCGGGCTATTACAAACTCCCATTCGGCAAGAACCACCTGCTGCATTTCCGCCGGCTCGACCCAGCCATCGGCGGCTGGACGTTCGGCTCGGTGATGACCTGGCAATCCGGCGCGCCGTTTTCGATCCTCTCCGAAGAGGGGACTCTCAATCGTTCCACCGGTAATCTCCCGTTTTACGACATCTCGTATTACAACACCGCCGATACCAACCTGGCAGGCTCCGCGCTCAGGAACGAGGTCAGCTATCACATGACCGGCAATGGGCCGATGGTCGTCAATCCCGCAGCCGTGAATCCATCCGATGGCACGGGCGTAGCGGCCACTCCCGCGCCCCCGCCGTTCCCCGGGGAGGCGTTCTGGAATCCCGGCGCCGGTACCCTGGGCACGCTGCAACGCCGGATGTTCGACGGGCCGTGGACTTTCGATATCGACATGAGCCTGTTCAAGAGCTTCACCATCAAGGAAAAACACACACTCGAAATCCGCATGGACGCATTCAACGCTCTCAACCGCCCCAGCTTCTGGGCGGGCGATCAAAACATCAACTCCACCAACTTCGGCTTGATGAGCTCCATGTTCTTCAATCCGCGGGTGGCGCAATTCAGCGTACACTACCGATTCTGATGCCAAACCTGATTGAGATTCTCGCCGGCGCGCGGGTGTTCGACCTGGCGCAGCCGTATTTCGTGGGCATGCCGCACCACCCCTCGCATCCGCCCTTCCTGTTCAGCCTGGTCAAGCTGCACGGGGAATTCGTCGGGCCGATCGGAAATTCGTCGGCTGCTGACGCCTTGGCTCTGGGCACCCACGTCGGCACCCACATCGATGCGCTCTGTCATTTTTCCTGCGGCGGCAAATTCTTCGGCGGCGACGAAGCCGCGGCGGCGCAGTCCTATACCGGCGGCATTCTGCGGCATTCGGTGGACGGGGTGGCGCCGATTCTACGCCGCGGCGTGCTACTCGATATCGCCGGCCTGGAAAAGACGGACGCGCTGCCCGACGATTTCGAGATCACCGCCGCCCACCTCGACCGCGCGGCGGAGGCCGAGGGTGTCTCGATCGGCGCCGGCGACGTGGTTCTGCTGCGGACGGGCTGGGCCCGGTATTTCACCGACCCGGCCCGGTTCATCAACCAGGTGCGCGGCCCCGGTCCGGCTCTGGACGGTGCCAGGTGGCTGAGCGCGCGCAAGGTATTCGCCGCCGGCAGCGATACGGTAGCTTTCGAAAGAGTCCCCGACGCGGGGATGCCGGTCCACGTTCATTTGCTGGTCGAAAGCGGCATTCACATCGTTGAATGCCTGAACCTGGAAGCGCTGGCCGCCGCGCGCGTGTTCAGCTTCGCGTTCGTTGCTGCCCCGCTGAAGATTCAGGGTGCGACCGGCTCGCCGATCCGTCCGCTGGCGCTGGTGGAAGGGTAGCCGACGTTCTTTCCCCTTCGTAGTGCCGGCGTTCTCGTCGCCTGTGTCTTTCTGGTGCGGCTACGGTGCCCCGTGGGGCGGACCGCCCGGTCGACCTTCCCTTGGCCATTAAAAGCCGTCCCCGAGCCGACGCGGAGCTGCTGCCCGGTCCCGGCATGCCGCTACGGGGAGCTGGCGTTTTCGGCCCATTTCCGCTGAATTAAGGCGGAATTCGTTTGCCGAGCCTGCAATCCTGGGCGGCCGGAACTGGAACATCCAGCCTCCGAGAGGGATCGAGCTCCCGCAGTTTGGGCGCGATATGCCAGACGGCGCGCAACGGGGCGTACCAGGACCAATTGTGGTTAGCAGCCCAGAGAAGGCCGGCGGCGGCGGTTCGATTCCGTCCTTGCCACCATGTTTTCAAGCACCTACAAGCCCGGAAAATACCGTTTGGTTCCCACAACCAGCCAGGCTCACTGGGGTTTATCTCAAACGGACCATGCCCCGCGTGGATGTTGAACGGACGGCATCGGCGAGTGGCCGAATCTTTTTCGGGGCTCCTGTTCGGGCGGGAGACGGGAGACGCGCGGGTGGGCGCACCGGCCCTTGGCTGCACTCTCCGGGGGATTCGCGCATAGAATAAGAGGGTGGCGAAGCGCGATTGGCGAAAAGTTGAGGGCTATGACGACATCCTCGACTCCCTCGCTCTGCCCCGGCCGGACGGCTCACCGGAGTACGTCTCGGTCCGCATTTGCGAGGGGCAGCCGCTAAGTGCGTCGGAGGTCTTTCCGCCGGTCGACCTTTGGCTGCCCCCAGGGCACTTTCCCAAGCTGGATGGCCTGCGGAAGCTCATTCAGAAGGGCCTTGTTGAGATCGGCCATCCGGCCTCGGCCCCCCTGGTTGATTCCCTGCTACCCTTAGTCCCTATGACTCCGGACGTCGGGCGGGGAATGCTGGCGTGGCTGTTTTCGAGCTTCCGCGCGACCTCAGTGACGCAAACCCTAGATCATCATTCTCTTATTAACTACACAATAATGGTCTCGTCCATCTTGTACTTCCAACGAAACACTACCGGGGCTACGTTGATCTCTTCGAAATATTGATGGATTCGATCG
>JBEKZL010000460.1:0-4467 GCA_049509915.1 Bryobacteraceae bacterium
TGCGGCGACGATGGGACGGCGCGGTTTGGCGCCGGGGGTCTATTTTCGGCTGCTGCTGGTAGGCTACTTCGAAGGCATTGACAGTGAGCGGGGAATCGCGTGGCGGGCGGGAGACTCGCTCTCGATCCGGGAGTTCGTGGGGATTCCGCTGGACGAGGGGGCGCCGGACCACACCACGGTCTCGCGGACGCGGCGCCTGATCGATCTGGAGACCCATCGCGAGGTGTTTGGGTGGGTCGTAGGATTGTTGGCGGATGCCGGTTTGGTGAAGGGCAAGCGGGTCGGGATTGACGCCACCACTTTGGAGGCCAATGCGGCGTTGCGTTTGATCGTACGGCGGGACAACGGGGAGAGCTACGAGGCGTTTCTGACGGGATTGGCGCGCCAGTCGGGGATCGCGACTCCCACGCGAGAGGACCTGGCGCGAGTGGACCGGAAGCGGAAAAAGAAGGGATCGAACCGGGATTGGGTGAACCCGCATGATCCGGATGCCCGCATCGGCAAGATGAAAGACGGGAGCACGCATCTGGCGCACAAGGCCGAGCACGCCGTGGACATGGACACCGGCGCGGTGGTGGCAGTGACGTTGCAAGCGGCGGATCTGGGCGATACCACGACGGTGAAGGAAACCCTGGCGGAGGCGGGCATCCGGGTCGCCGAGTTGATCGAGCGGGAGGCCGAAACCCAGCCACTGGAGGAGCCGCGGGTGAACCTGGGCGGGATCGAGGAAGTGGTGGCAGATAAGGGATACCACAGCGGGCCGCTCCTCAAACAACGGCGCGAAACTGGAGTCCGGACGTATATTCCCGAGAAGAAGCAGGCAGGGAAACGGCACTGGGTGGGCAAGGAAGCGGAACAGGAAGCGGTGTATGCGAACCGGCAACGGTTACAGCGGCCGAAGGGCAAGCAACTGCTGCGGAAGCGGGGCGAGTTGATCGAGCGCACGTTCGCCCACTGCTATGAGACCGGCGGCATGCGACGAACCCAGCTGCGCAAACACCACAACATTCTCAAACGGCTGCTGGTACATGTGGCCGGAATGAATCTGGGACTACTGCTGAGAAGCTTGTATGGAGTCGGAACGCCGAGAAGCCTGCAAGGGCTCTCTTTTACCCTACACTTTTTGATCGCAATCGTTGCCTGCGCGGTCCAAACCCAAAAACGAACATCAACCCCGGACTGCTAGGGCCTGTTCCCTCGATCCAGAATGATAAGCAACGGGCATCTCTTTGACATTGGCGACGAGCCTCATCGGGCCATCGTAGCAATCGTTGTGCGACGGCCCATCACAGCGAGAACGAGTCCCCCAGATAAATCCGCTTCACATCCGGATCGCGGCCCAGCGCCTGCGGGCTGCCGGCGCGAAAGATACGGCCGTTGTTGATGATGTAGGCGCGGTCGGTCACCATCAACGTCTCCCGCACGTTGTGATCGGTAATCAGAATTCCGATGCCGGAGCGCTTGAGGTCGAAAATGATCCGCTGCAGTTCCAGCACCTGGATCGGGTCGATGCCGGAAAACGGCTCGTCGAGCAGCAGAAAGGCCGGGCTGATGACCAGGGAGCGGGCGATTTCGACGCGCCGCCGTTCGCCCCCCGACAGCATGTAGCCGTGGCTGCGCCGCACCTTTTCGAGGCCCAGTTGATCGATCAACTGTTCCAATCGCTCGCGGCGCTCGCGCGAGCTCATTGACAGCGTCTCCAGGATGGCCATCAGGTTCTCTTCCACCGTCAGCTTGCGGAAGACCGAGGCTTCCTGCGGCAGGTAGCTGATGCCGCGGCGCGCGCGCTGATACATGGGCAGGCCGGTGATGTCCTGCTCGTCCACCAGAATGCGTCCCGAGTCGGGGCTGATCAGGCCCACAATCATATAAAACGACGTTGTCTTGCCGGCGCCATTGGGCCCCAGCAGGCCTACCACCTCGCCCTGTTCCACATGCACGGTGACGTCGTCCACCACACGGCGGCCACGATATGCCTTGGATATCTCCCTGGTTTCGAGTTTGCTCATGCGGGCTTATTTACGGCTGCGGTTGAGGCGGCTTTCCACGGGTTGTCCCGGCGCCCCTTCTCCCAGCAGGCGGTCGTCATTGGCGTAGTAGGTCAATTGCTGTGGGGCCTGTATCATGCTGCCTTTCACGCCATCGACCAACTTAGGCGAGCCGCCCCGCAGGATCACTTTCTGATCGGCGGTGTAGTACTCGCTATGGTCGGCCGTACCGGTGCGGACCCTGCCCGAGGCGGTCTGGCGAATCTCCACCGCGCCGTCGGCGAACGCCTTCTCGAGCCGGGAGTCAGCGCCCTGCTCGGCCAGGTAAGCGCGCAGTTGGTTACACTTCACTTCCATGCCGCCACGCTTCAGATCCACGCCGCCCGAATAGACCGCCAGGCGGTTATCGTCGGTGTAGGCCATGTGCGGCGCGCGCACCACCGTCAGCACCGGGGGCGCGGCCTTTTTCTTCTGGCCGGCGGTCTGGTTCGGGTCGTCCTTGTGCTCTTCCCACAAATTGCTCACCACGTTGCCGTCGGCCACGAGCTGCCTCTTTTCGCGATTCAGGTCGACCGTATCCGCCTGAATGCGGCTGGCCCCCTGCCACATGACCACGTTGCCCTCATAGTGAATCGCTTTGTTGCGGTCGGTCGATACCATGCGCCGCGCCTGCGATTGAAACGGTTCGTCGCTCGAGAGCATCTGGGAGTTCTTCTTGGGGTCCTTCTCCGGCATGCGGCTGGAGTTCACGTTCCCTTCGGCTACATAGTCGCCCGTGCGCTGGTCCATGCGAATCAGATCGGCGCTGGTCGATCCGGCGGCGTCCCACATACGCGCGCCGTGTTCCAGCACGATTACGTTCTTGTCGTTATCGAGACTGGCATGGGCCGCTACCGCCTGCCGGTCGCCTTCCGCGTATTGCACGTCACCGTTTTGCTCCATGGTTGCCATCTGGCTCGACCCGGGTTTGAAGCGGGCCAGGATCTCATGGCTGGAGGTCTTCGATTGCTGGCGGTTGTGCTTGCGCTCCTCCACGTTGGGGTCGGTCAGCGTCCTGACGTCGGTAGCGCGGAACGTATCGATGCGGTTTTCTGCGCCGTAGACAATGCGCATATTGTTGCCGGTGAGGATACGGTGATGCTGCGCCGGCACATTAGGCAGAAACTCCAGCGTGCCCGGCGCCAGCGTCGCCACCGATTCTATGTCCTTGCCGCCGGGCCGCATCTTCATTTGCAGGTTGTCGCTCGACAATACGTGCGTTTCGCCCATCTCACGGCCCGGCGCCGCCAGCGGCTTGGACCTGACTACGCCGTGCCCCGTGGCGGCAACCTGCGTCAGCAGGCTTTCGTGATTTTGCACGTCGAATGCCAACTCTACGTGGTCCGCCGTCACCGTAGTTTCGGACGTATCCGCGTAGGACACCAGCCGGGCGTTGCTCTGGCCCACGATCTTCTGAATCTCGCCGTGCTCGTTGAACTCCATCCACAGCTCATCGGCGGCGTACTGGAGCTTGCGGTCGGGGTCGTCATTCACACCGTGGGCATGGAGGGCATGCACCCGGTGAATCTCGTGGTTCTGGAGTTGAATCTGTGGACTCTCGCCTTCCACAACCAGCGTGTCGCGCGTCAGCCGGCCCCAGGGGCTCAGATCGATGGTCGCGCCGGCCTCGTGATACACCAGGCTGCCGGCTTCGATTACCATCGTCTTGCCATCCGGCGTCGCCGGCTTGTAGTGGATCTCGACTTCCTGGTTCATGCGCAATTCGTGCGATTCCGGATCATAATCGGCGCCGGTGGCTTTGCCGCTGCCGTTCTCGAAAGTGAAGGTCGACGGCCGATCTGTTTGGGCATGACCCGTATCCGAATTGAACCCCACTCCCGAACTGTGAATCGTCACCAACTGGTGCCGCGGTTGGCCCTGGAACGGAATCGCAAGGGTGATTTCGACCTCGCCGTCGGAATACAGCCGATGCTCGGAGCGATAGAATTCCGCCGCCGCGCTCTTAATCAGGTTGTAGGTGTCGCCCTTGCGCGAGGGCAGTTCCAGCGTCACTCCCTTGAGGTCGACCCGGGAGGAGTCTTTGACCTCGGCCATATCCCGGGCTGTGATTTTAGCCTTGATTCGGTTGGTCTTACCGTCGGTGTCCACGTACTGCCACTGCTGCGCCTGGGCGCCGACGTCCTCGGGCAGATCTTGCGGTTTGGCGACCGCCAGCTTCTTGACCAACGTTTTCTGTGCTCGATACGTCGCGCCGACGCCGCCGAGGATAGCGACGATGGCGACCAGTAGGAGCCAGCGGGTGCCTCGCATGGAGCTAACTACTATTCTACCGCCTGGAGGGCTTCTCTCACCGCGTCGCGGGGTGCGCGACATGAAAGCGAAAGATTGATGGGTCTCCTCTATGCCCAACTCCCTGCCCGGGTTGCAGACCCAAAGAGCTGACCTGTTCCGCCAACTCGCCGTTATCGGCGATTTCCGG
>JBEKZL010000461.1:0-5839 GCA_049509915.1 Bryobacteraceae bacterium
TCTTGCCGGCGATTACGCCGGCGCCATCGCCGCCCTGGACCGCGCCGCCGCCCTCAGCCGGGAAAACGCGCGCGCCTTCTATTTGCGCGCCCTGGCCCGCGAACGGAGCGGACACGCCGAAGACGCTTTGACCGACTACAATCTAGCCAGCCGCGCCGCCTTCGCTTCGGCTAGGGAACTGGCGTCCGGCGAAGCCCATCTGTATCGCGGCATTCTGCTTTACCGGCGAAAGGATTACGCCGGCGCCGAAGCGGAGTTCTCCAGTGCCCTCAATTTCGATGTGGCGCCAAGTATGCGCGCCGATGCCGTTGCCTGGCGTCACCTGGCCGCGGTGGTGCAGGGAGGCTGCCAGTCCTCGCGCCAGTTCCTCGGCCAGTCTCTCGCCTCGGTTTCCCCCTTCTTCCCCCGTCAGGAAGCCCAAGCCGCCGCGGCCGCCTGTTCCATCGGCGAGCTGTGAATCCCCTCGATCCGCGGGTGGGGCAGCCGTGAAGTAATCGGTTCGAACCACCGATAGACATCAATGAGAATGAACGCATGGATCTGGCTATCGGGGTGTCGGTCTGGTAATCGGCGTTCCACGTTGGCCGTTCCCCTTCACCGCGGCGCCGTCCTGGGATCCATCCCGGCTTTAGTCCCCCTGGTCCTCGCACGTCCCTATTTTGTATGATGAAGACAGCGAGATACGGGGCAGAGCCACTATGACATCCATCGGCGATACGTTGCGCCGGGAGCGTTTGAAACACGACCTCAGCCTGGAGCGGATTTCCAAGGAGCTCAAGGTTTCCCAGCGTCTTCTCGAAGCCATTGAATCCGACGATTTTTCCAAACTGCCCGGCGATGTATTTGTGCGAAGCTGGGTGCGCCAATACGCCCGCCTGGTGGGCCTGGACGAAGAGGAAATGGGACGTGCCGTGCGCCAGTTGCTGGCGCCGGGGTCCGCTTACGTCCCGCGATTGGTGGACGCCGCAGCCCCGGCCAAACCGAGCCCCAAGCCTATCGAACTGCCGCGCCTGGAGGAGTGGCAGACGGGGGGCGACGATCGCGGACGGTGGTTTTCGTCGCTGCGCTCGCTGGTATTGGTATTTCTTGCCATGGTTCTCTGCTCGGGTGTGTATACGTGGTGGCAGCGCCAACGGCGGCAGGCTTCCCAGACCGCTCATGAAACGGCGCAAATTGTGGCGCCCAGGGCTCCGACTCGCGCCTACGCCGCTTCCAAGGCCGCGGAGACCAGCCTCGCGCCGCATGCGAATCCTTCCGACGGCAATGCCGTTCCTCCGGTGGTCAACGCGGTTTTACGTTCCACCGATGTGGTGGGCGATCACGGCGCCGTCCGCGTGGACCTTACCGCCGAAGAATCCGTGTGGATCCTGGTCCGTTCCGATGGCAAGTATATGTTCTCCGGCACTTTGAGCCCGAACCAGAGCCGCACCGTGGAGGCCGCTTCGAGCGTATTCCTGCAGTTGGGTAATGCCGGTGGAGTCTCGATCGCGCTCAACGGAAAGCCCATCGGCTCGGTGGGTTCTCGCGGAGAGGTTCGCAACCTTCAGCTCACTTCCGGCGGCTTCCAGATTGTCGCCGCACGCAGTTCCGGCGCGCCCCTCGACCCTCTCTGAGCCACCAGATCCTGCTGCCGTTTGCGCTCCAGCAGCAGCAGTTCGCGCCGCCGCCTCTTCTTTACCCGCGCGTCCACCTTGTGCCAGAATTTGCGGAAATAGCTCACCGCGCTGGCCAGTGCAAAAAAGATCACCACCCACATCAGCCACAACCCAGGCCGCTGCATCCGCGGATGGCGCACGCTGACCAGCAGGCACGAAACCGCCGCCACCTGGGAGAGCATCTTTGTCTTTCCCAGGTCGCTGGCCCTGATGGTATACCGCTCGGCCGCCGCGATGGCCCGCAAGCCGGATACGGCAAACTCGCGCCCGATGATCAGAATCGCCATCCATCCCGGGAGCACGCGCACTTGAACCAGCGAAATCAGCGCCGCCGATATCAGCAGCTTGTCGGCGATCGGATCGAGCAGCGTCCCGATCGTGGTCACCTGCCGCCAACGGCGCGCCAGGTACCCGTCCAGCAGGTCCGTCAACGCGGCCGAAAGGAAAATGGCCAGGGCCAGCCACTCGTTGGTGATCGGATACCCGCGGATCATGAAGCCCAAATTGTCCTGCACCAGCGCCGCCACCAACAGCGGCACGAAGAAGATCCGGAGAATCGTGAGTGCGTTGGGAATGTTCATCCGCTCAAACACGACTATAGATCTTTATCCCGCTCCGCAACAACTGCCCCCCGTGCAGCTTGTTTCACGGCTCCCGAAACAGCAGCGCGAAAGCCTTCTTGCTCGAAGGGGCCGGACGCTCTTGAGATTGACGCCGCCGGGGTGGATCCATATAATATCTATATATCAAGATGTCTAGATATGAAGAATCTATTCGGACAGCCGCGCTTGCCAAACTGTTCGGAGCGCACTCTTTATGACCACCCCCCAGGAGCGCCGGAAGGCGCTCAAAGAGATCCTCGCCGAACGTGTCCTCGTCATCGATGGCGCCATGGGCACCATGATCCACCAGGCGCCGCTTTCGATCGAGACCGCGCTTTCGATCGAGACCGACTATCTGGGGCGCGAAAACTGTCCCGAGATCCTCAACGTCACCCGCCCCGATGTTATCGGCGGCATCCACGCGCAGTATCTCGAAGCCGGCGCCGATATCGTCGAGACCAATTCCTTCGGCGGCTCCGCGGTGGCGCTGGCCGATAACCATCTGGCCGACCGCGTCTACGAACTCAACTTTGCCGCCGCCCAAATCGCGCGCCGCGCCGCCGACCAATACTCCACCGCCGCCCAACCGCGCTTCGTCGCCGGCTCCATCGGCCCCACCAACAAAGACATCAATATCCAGGGCACCATCGCCTTCGAGCGCCTGCGCGGCGACTACTACACCCAAGCCAAAGCCCTGGTCGAAGGCGGCGCCGATTATCTGCTCATCGAGACCTGCTTCGACACGGGCAGCCTGAAGGCCGGCCTGGTTGGGATCGACGAGTTGGGCCGCGACCTCGGGTACGACATTCCCGTGGTCGCCTCGGTCACCATCGAACGCACCGGCACCATGCTGGCCGGCCAACCCATCGACGCGCTCTACGCCTCCATCGCCAATCACGACCTGCTGGCCGTGGGCATGAACTGCGCCACCGGGCCGGACCTGATGACCGATCACATCCGCACCCTCGACGAAATGTCGCGCTTCCCGATTTCCTGCTACCCCAATGCCGGGTTGCCGGATGCCGAGGGCCACTTCCCGGAAACGCCGCAGTCTTTGGCGGCGCAACTGGAAAAATTCCTGAACCTGGGCTGGCTCAATATCGTGGGCGGCTGCTGCGGCACCACTCCGGCGCACATCCGGGCCATCGCCGAAATGGCCCGAGAGAAACGCCCGCGCGCCCTGCCCGGCCCTTCCCACCGCGCCTATTTCTCCGGCATCGAGCTGGTGGAAGCCGAGGATGCCAATCGCCCGCTGATCGTCGGCGAGCGCACCAACGTCATCGGTTCGCGCCTGTTCAAGAACATGGTGGCCGCGGAAAAGTGGGAAGAAGCCACCGAAATCGCGCGCTGGCAGGTGCGCAACGGCGCTCACGTTGTGGACGTCTGCCTGCAATCCACCGATCGCGACGAGATTGCCGACATCCCTCCCTTCTACGGCAAGCTGATCCGCAAGATCAAAGCCCCGGTCATGATCGACACCACCGATCCCAAGGCAGTCGAACTGGCCCTCACCTGGTGCCAGGGCAAGGGCATCATTAATTCCATCAACCTCGAAGACGGCGAAGAGAAATTCGAGCGTATCTGCCCCATCGCCCGGCGCTACGGAGCCGCCCTGGTAGTGGGGGCCATCGACGAGGATAAGCTCCAGGCTCAGGCTTTCACCCGCGAGCGCAAGCAGGCCGTGGCCGCGCGATCCTATAAGCTGCTCACCGAAAAATACGGCATTCCGCCCGAAGACATCCTTATCGACCCGCTGGTATTTCCCTGCGCCACCGGCGACGCCAACTACATCGGCGGCGCGGTGGAAACCATCGAGGGCATCCGCCTGGTCAAGGCCAGCCTGCCCTACGTCAAGACGGTGCTCGGGATTTCCAACGTCAGCTTCGGCCTGCCGGCGGCGGCGCGCGAAGTGGTGAACTCGGTCTTCCTTTATTACTGCACCAAGGCCGGCCTCGACCTGGCCATCGTCAACGCGGAAAAGCTGGAACGCTTCGCCTCCATTCCGGAACACGAGCGCCGCCTGGCCGAAGGCCTGTTGTTCAATTCGCCGCCCGTCGACGCCGCGGACGAATCCCTCCGCACGGCACCCGAGGACTGGCGCGCCCAGAGCCCGGAACAGAAGGCCGCCATCAACCAGTTCCACATCGCCGCCATCGCCGAGCATTTTCGCAAAGCCGTCAAGCGCACCCGCGAAAGCGCCGAAGCGCTGCCGCTCGACGAGCGCCTGGCGCGCTACGTCATCGAAGGCACCAAGGACGGCCTCATCGCCGATCTGGAGCGTAAGCGGGCCGAAGGGGCTGCTCCGCTCGAAATCATCAACGGCCCACTGATGGCGGGCATGAGCGAAGTCGGGCGCCTTTTCAATAACAACGAATTGATCGTGGCCGAGGTGCTGCAATCGGCCGAAACCATGAAGGCCTCGGTAAATTATCTGGAGCAGTTCATGGAGCGGTCGGAGACGAGCGCGCGAGGCAAAGTGGTGCTCGCGACCGTCAAGGGCGACGTCCACGACATCGGCAAGAACCTGGTCGAGATCATCCTTGCCAACAACGGCTACACCGTGATCAACCTCGGCATCAAGGTGCCGCCCGACGTGCTCATCCAGGCTTTCCACGAGCACCGGCCCGACGCCATCGGACTTTCTGGCCTGCTGGTGAAGAGCACCCAGCAGATGGTGGTCACCGCCGGCGACCTGCGCGACGCCGGCATCGATGTGCCCCTTCTGGTGGGCGGCGCCGCGCTCAGCGATAAATTCACCCGCACCCGCATCGCCCCGGCCTACGGCGAAGCCGTCTGCTACGCCAAAGACGCGATGACCGGCCTGAGCCTCATGAACCGGCTCATGGACCCCGCTGAGCGCTCCCAGGTTCTGGCCAGCCATCAGGCCACTTCCGATTTGCCGGTTGCAACCGCCGTGGTGGAACCGCCTGTCCCGCTCACTACCCAGCGCAGCTCCAAGGTGCGCACCGCCATCCCCGTTCCAGCCGCCCCGTATCTCGACCGCAAGGTGCGCGATCTGCCGCACCTCACCGAAGTCTGGAGCTACATCAACCCGTTCATGCTATACGGCCGCCATTTGGGCTACAAAGGCAATTTCGAAAAGGACCTGGCCGGCCGCGAGCCGAAAGCCCTGGAACTCTACCACCAGATTGAAGAGGTGAAGCAGGCCGCCCTAGGTTTCATGCACGTCAAAGCTGTCTGGCGATATTTTGCGGCCGAGCGCGATGGCAACGCCGTGAACCTGTTCGTGCCAGGCTGCAGCGGCCCCGTACACACGTTTCACCTCGGCCGCCAGAATAAGTCCGACGGCTTGTGCCTGAGCGATTATATTCTGGATGCCGAAGACGGCCGGCGCGATCATTTGGCCCTATTCGTGGTGACCGCCGGCGCCGGCATTCGCGAACGCTCGGAAGAGTGGAAGCGGAGCGGCGAGTTTCTCAAAGCGCATGCCATTCAGGCTCTGGGCATCGAAACCGCCGAAGGCGCCGCCGAATGGCTGCACCGCCGCATCAGGGAAGATTGGGGCTTCCCCGACGCGCCCACCCTCACCATGCACGACCGCTTCACCTCGCAGTACCGCGG
>JBEKZL010000462.1:0-3322 GCA_049509915.1 Bryobacteraceae bacterium
ACCCCATCCTGGCTCACAAACCGCAACGCGCCGACCCGACATCGAGAAACCTGGAAAGGGAGGAGTCCCAGAATCGGCGGTTTCGTCTCCTCCAGGCTCATCGTTCAATTAGAAAATGCTGTCGATGCGAGGGCTTACACGAGTCCCCGGGCAACCGCTCCCTCGCGGTCGCGGCTCGGTAGGTAACTGAAAACCCGCGCCGCGCGGGCTCCCGGATTTGGCGGGGTTATTGGCCTTATTCACGGCAACCCGGTCACTCCAGTGGAGTCTTTCACGGCGACGCGGCTGCCGTCGGTGGTGTGGATTTGGGTCTCGGTGAACTCCCAGTTTTCGGCGTTCTGAATGCTGCCGGCGGAGCGCGCCTCGATTTGCCAATCGTCGAACTTGAAATTCCCGAGCGGCGAGTCCTGGTAGGACGCCACGGAAAACGCCTGCCGCGCGCCGGCGGCGCGAATATGGGACATGGCGACGTTGCGCAAATGCGGCAGGCCTTTTTCGGGCGGCACCGCCTCGGCCAGCACGCGCCAGTACGAGGGCACCTGCTTCATGCCTTCCGGAATCTTGGCGTAGCTGTAGCTGGGGTTCCAGTTGAAGGCGACCGCGAACACCGTCCCCACCCCTTCCATGACCAGGTCCCGGATGCGAATGTTTTCGATCATGCCGCCGCGCGTGCTGGCCGATTTGAACAGGATACCGACGGGCACGCCGTCCAGCACCCGTCCGCCCAGCACCTGAACGTTGCCGATGCCACCCGAAGTTTCGCTGCCGAAGGTCACCCCTGCCGCGCCGGCGCGCACGGTATTATCGCGGATGGTCACGTTTTCAGTGGGCCTCGCCACCCGCAACCCGTCGGCGTCGCGACCCGCTTTCAGGCAGATGGCGTCGTCGTTGCACTCGATATCGCAGTTGGCCACGGAGATGCCGTTCGACGAATCGATATCCACCCCGTCGGTGCTCGGCCCGCGCCCGCCTTCGTTATTGCGGATGACGACGGAATCGACGGTCACGTTGCGCGAATAGCAGATGTGTACGGTCCAGAATCCCGAGCGTTTCAGCGTCAGCCCTTCCACGCGTACGTTCTCGGAACGGTAAATCTGGATCAGGCGCGGCCGCCGGCAATCGTAGTCCACCGCCCAGCGCAAGCCTTTGGGCTCGTAATCCTCGCGCCGCATCTTCCAGTACAGGTCCCACCAGATCTTGCCGTCGCCATCGGCTACCCCTTTGCCGGAAAGGGCAACGTCGTGCTGTTGGTAAACGTTGATCAGCGCCGCCGGCCATTTCATCTCCACCCCCGCCACACGGGTTTCGAGCATTGGATAATCCGCCAGCCGTTGAGAGCCGATCAGGGTGGCGCCTTCCTCGATCCGCAGGTTGACGCCGGATTTCAGGAACACCGCGCCGCTCAGGTAGGTGCCGCCGGCCAGCACTACCGTGCCGCCGCGCTTAGCTGCGGCGTCGATGGCCTTCTGAATGGCCGCCGTGTCGAGCGTTTTGCCATCGCCCTTGGCGCCGAAATCCGACGCGCGAAACTCCGCTCCGGCGGCGCACGCGGCGCATGTAGCCAGCCCAAGCCACAGCCCTGTCGCCAAGTTCCTCATCTTTCCCCCATAATGGTGACCGAACCGGCGACAAGCCCCTCGGAGCTCGCGGTCACCACGATCTGGCCGGCGCCGCGGGCCACCACCAGAGCTACCGCGCGTCCCTGGTACGCAACGCGCTCGTAGGACAGGAACGGATCGTGGCTGGCGAGGTCGGCGCTATCGGTCGCCATGATGTACCCCGGGAGCTGCGCTTCGAAAACGATGAGGTTGTCGGCGGCCGGAACCGGCACGCCGTTTTCGTCCACCACCCGCGCGGTGACGAACGCCACGCTCTCCCAGTCCGAGGCCAGTGTGGTGCGATCGGTTTCGAGCTCGATGCGGGCCGGCTTCGCGGCGGTGCGCAGTTCCGCCCGCGCCACCTCCCGCCCCTTATCGCGTCCGATGGCTTCCAGTTTGCCGGCCTCGAAGCCCACCCGCCATGTGCGGGCCGAAGCGTCCGCGGCCCGCGGCTTCGAGCCCAGCGAGCGCCCGTTCAGCAGCAGCTCCACCTCCTCGCAGTTGCTGTACACTTCCACGTTCTCGTCGTGGCCGCTCAGGTCGGCGGGCGTCCAATCGGAGCGGAGCGTCTCGGCCGCGCGCCGCTGCCGCTCCTGCTGGGCGGCGTTCTCATAGCCCGGATCGGTCGCCGCCGCCACCGGCGCCGCCACTCGCCGTGCCACGTACACCATGGGCTTGGTGGACCACCAGCTCATACGCTCGTACCCGATCGGTTTGATGGCGCCGGTGCGGTCCAGCAGGCCGGACGGGCTCCCCACCAGCGGCCAGACGCGCGACTCACCCAGGTAATCCGCCGCGCTCCAGAGGAACTGGCCGGCGTAGGCGGGGTTGTCGCGGAGCGCCAGCCAGGCCGCGCGGTCGTGAGTGTTCTCGGTACCCAGAATCTTACGCGTGGGCTTGTCCCGGTGCGCCGCCAGAATCTCGTCTTCGCGGTAGTTCTGCCCCACCACGTCCAGCATGTCGGCCAGGCCGTCTTCGTAATCGTGGCTGACGTTGGGGCGGAACAGCGCCTGGGTCACCGGTCGCGTCGGATCGTAAGTGTGAAATGCCTCTATCAGCCCGCTCAGAATGCTTTTCGCCAGCTCCGGCTGCGGGGTGTCGCGAATTTCGTTGCCGGCGCTGTAGAGAATGACGCTGGGGTGGTTGCGGTCGCGCAGCACGGTATCGCGCGTATCCTGCTGCGACCACTCGGGGAAGTACAGGTGATAATCGTACGGATTCTTGGCCGTCGTCCAGCAATCGAACATTTCGTCCATTACCAGAATGCCCATGCGGTCGCACAAATCCAGAAACTCCGGCGCGGGCGGATTGTGCGCCGTACGAATGGCATTCACGCCGATTTCCTTCAGCGCGCGCAGCCGGTGCTCCCAGACCCCGGCCGGCACCGCCATTCCCACCGCGCCGCCGTCCTCGTGCAGGCAGGCGCCCTTCAATTTGAAATTCCGCCCGTTCAGCCAGAAGCCGGTGGCCGCATCGAAGTGGAATTCGCGAATCCCGAACAGGGTTTCCTCGTCGTCCACCATGTGGGAGCCGGCCTTGACGCGGGTCACCAGGCGGTATAGGGCGGCGTGGTCCACGTCCCACAGCTCCGGCTGCGGCACTTCCAGGTCGCGCGTCTCGGTGGCCGAGGACCTGGTGCCCAGCGTCGCGGCCACCGTTTCCCGATCGATCACCCGCCGCCCGTTGGGCGCGAATAACTCCAATTCCACCGAGAACGACCGCGG
>JBEKZL010000463.1:0-3217 GCA_049509915.1 Bryobacteraceae bacterium
GCGCGGCGTGAAGCGCAAGACGAGTAACTACCCTCTACGCCCACGCAAGCCGATGCGCACCCATCGCATCGACATATCCAAGCGTATCAGGATTGTTAAGTGAACAGTATTGGGGCTAACCCCAAGTGATCAACCCTTTGCCGCCGGCGATGCGCGACCAGGGGGTCGCGCGCGGACGAGGGCGTCCGCCCTCACCATTCTTGGCACCGTCTTCCGAATTGGGAAAATGCGTCCTCGGGCTTGGCAGCCTGTGCCACGGCCTTAAAGGCGGGGTTAGCGGAACAGGACGGAACCGAAATCGCTAGTCAAATGGTGCCGCTCGCGCCGGTGGTCTCCATCGAAACGCGGGGTGGATCGCAAAGCCGAAACCAGCACATTGGTGTCGATGACGACCCACACCATGGCCTCGATCCTAACGTGCGGCTCCGAATCATCTCCCTCACCTGAGCCCCCCACACGGGCGCGTCGTCAATTAGCCACCCCACTCCCTCCGCGTTTCGCATACAATGTCATCCGATGCCCCGTACGCAATTCCCCTCCAGCCAGGCGCTCGCACGGCGTTCCTTTCTGGGCCTCGCCGCAGCGGCCGCGCCCCTATTCGCCCAGACCGCGCGCGACTGGACCAACCGCAATCCCATTCGCTATCCCGATCCCGATGTCGTCGCCATGGACCCGAGCTTCGCCAAGTACCAGGTCTTCAATGCCGTCCTCTACCGTCACTATGTCGGCACCCGCTGGGCCGAGGGACCCGCCTGGTCCGCCGAAGGCAGCTACGTCGTATGGAGCGATATCCCCAACAACCGCCAACTGCGCCTTATCGAAGAGGACGATCATGTCGCCGTGTTCCGCAGCCCTTCCGGCTACAGCAACGGCAACACCTTCGATTTCGAAGGTCGCCAGATCTCCTGCGAGCACGCCGGCCGCCGTGTGGTGCGCTACGAGCACGACGGCCGCGTTACCACCCTCGCTGACCGCTACAACGGCAAGCCGCTCAATTCCCCCAATGACGTCGTGGTCCACCCCGATGGCGGCATCTGGTTCAGCGATCCCACTTACGGCATCATGGGTAACTACGAGGGCTTCCAAGCTACCGCGGAGTTAAAGGAAGCTTTCTACCGCATCGATCCGCACACCGCCCGCGTCGAATTGGTATCCGACGAGTTCGACAAACCCAACGGCCTCTGCTTTTCCCCCGATTACAAGAAACTCTACCTCTGCGATACCGGGGCGCCCAAGAATGTCCAGGTCTGCGACGTCGACGGCACGAAGCTCCGCAACCGCCGCCTCTTCACCGACATGAAACTGGGCGAGAAATCCGGTATCGCCGACGGCATCCGCGCCGACGTCGACGGCAACATCTGGGCCGGCTCGAACGGCGGCCCTGGCTACGACGGCGTGCAGATCTTCAACCCCGCCGGCCGGCGCATCGGCATGATCCTCCTGCCCGAAGTCTCCGCCAACCTCTGCTTCGGAGGCCCCAAGCGCAACCGCCTCTATATGGCCGCGAGCCAGTCCCTCTATTCCCTATATGTAGGCACCCAGGGCGCCCATATCTGCTAAGTAAGTAGGACGGGCCTCCTAGCCTGTCATCACCGTTCTGTAGGACGCCCTCGACGGCGGCCTAAGCTCGACCACCACCCTTCGCCAGGTACGCCCGTGCGGCCGAGTCCGGTTGGCGCTAGCTTCAACCAGTGTTCCAGTTTCGATTCGATCCAGCGATACAGATGCTTGCCCTCAGAACCGTTCAAGCGCTTTTCGGGCCATCTTCTCCGCGGCCTGCGAAACCCGGTCGGGTTCGCCGAATCCCAACACCGAGACGAGCACGTAGTCGTGGTCCCCGCGAATCACGTGCAACTGTGTCCCGGCGCCGTCGATGTCCATGAAAAAGGCAGTGGTTTCGGTCGCCGTTCCCGCCCCCGTCTCCTTCAGGTGGGATTCTCTCAGCCGCCCCTCCGGAATGGCGCGCAGCAGGCTGGCCACTTCCGCGCGCACATCCAGACGCCCGCTCACCCGCTGCACCGTGATGGTGACGATTCCGGAACCCGCTGCGTAGTCGCAACTCGAGGACTCGCCGCTGGTATCCGGCTTGCCGCGCCCCACTGGCCGCCCCAGAGCTTGTTCCACGTCGGCGCGGGTCACCACCGCGCAAGCCGCCGGGAAACTGAAGGAGGATGGCTTGTCGGCCGCCACGCGCCCATCGCTCGAAAATGCCATCAGCAGCGGTAAGTAAAAGAGAACTGTCACGACTCCATTGGAAAACCGCACGGCCCCGGGAACAAGACTGAGGCGTACCCCGGACTTCCAGTACTGTTTGGAGCTTTCGCCGCCGAACGCCAACGGCGACTTCATTAGGATCGTCACCCACGCCTTGGCGATAACGTGCATTCGATCGCGAACAGATTTCCCGGGAGTTGAGGCTTCCCCGGCCTCCAGCTATGTTTCCTGATAGCTATGCGTGATCACTAAGCCATCTATTATGAACGAGTTTGTGCCGCTCATGGTTCAAATCACGGCGCAGATGCGCGTACTGGCGGCCATCGAGGCGGTCGATGGAAGGAAGGGACCTTCAGGCGCCATCGCGGCAAGAGTCCGAGAAATTAGCCCCGGCGTCAACCCTTCGCAGCTTCACCGAAAGGACACAATGGGTCACGCTTAGAGACCCCCTTGGAAGCCGTCCAATTTGTCTATCCGATCTCGTGATATGCGATCACCAGGAGTAAACGACGAGCTTGCGCACCGCTGCTATCTGTGCCTCGACCGACAGGTCAGCGGTTCCACCGGGCAAGAGGAAGCCAGCGGTGCCAGTCTCTGAGCCAGCGGTCGGACGAAGGGCGAGGGCGGTGGAAAGGCCCGATGTGCTTTTCACACGGACCACTGCAACCCGATCGGAAGCGTTGGCGTACTGGAGCAGGGCGAACGTCGGACCCCGCGTCGCTTGAATGCCAGCGATGTCGGATTGGTTTGCCGGATACTCAGCCGGTTTCTTATCTTCGCCGTCCACGGACAGTAGCAAGAGATCGTGCGCGGGTAAGGAGAAAGCTGGGTCAGCCGCCGTGAAATCCCGTCCATTCCACACGTCGCGCAACGATCGCGGAGTGCCAACTAGTCCAAGCTTGCCCCAATCGATCTTCACTTGCGCGGAACTGTCTGTACGGTTCAGTATGGCGACCGCGCGTCTTCCGGCAACTGCCATAGGCTTTGCCCAAACCTGGAGGCC
>JBEKZL010000464.1:0-3167 GCA_049509915.1 Bryobacteraceae bacterium
CCGATGGCCAGAAGTTTCGTTGCCCCCAGGCGTATGACCGGGCTGAGAGGCTGTTGAAGGCGCACGCAACCATCTCCGAAAAACGCTGACCCGCGGGGCGTTGGCAGCCGTACCGGGCTGAAAACCAATGGAATAGCCGCCGAGGCGCGAATATGCTCGGTGGTAATCTTTGTCGCAAGTGTTACTCGCCGGCTTCTGTTCCATATAGGGTGGCCTTTCTTGCCCTGAATGAAGAGATAACTGCTTCCTGTGTTATAATTAGTTGCTGAAATGGCCAGGGCGAAGAGATGCCCGCGATTGATATTCTCTTGGATTCGGTCGCAATGTATGTGTTTGCTGAGAAAGTGACCCAACGGAGACGCGTCTAATAGAGAATGAGCGTGCCCCCCGCCCAGAATTCCTCCAAAGGACAGGTCCAGGATCCAGGTGAGAGAATTACCGGCCTGCGATAAGACGTTACAGGAAAACACATCGGAAGGTCTTATGCCGGACCAGAGTTGTGCGACGATTTTGGTCGCCAACGCAAAATCGTCGCTGCCGACGGCAAGGCCGGAACCATTGATGGCTCCGGCGGAAGTGCCTCCTATTATGGGAAAGGGATTGCCGTGAGTCTGAACACGTTTCATCTCGCCAATGCGTTTGAGAACGCCAGCTTGATAGGCGCCGCGCGCGCCTCCGCCGGTCATCACTAAGCCGGGCATGTTTTCCATCTTCACCCCCTTGGGCTTGCGGAAACTCAGACACGTCAGAATGCGGTATACGATTCCGGCGTCTTGCCGAACGCACGGGCCCAGGTGAATGCCGTGGGCAGGTTTGACGCTTTCGAACGCCGTGCACTCGGACGCTCATATGCTATCAGAGTATCAGAGCTGATAATCGGTGGGGATTGGGCCTGTAGCCTAGCCTAGGCCTTGCCGTTGCCCATCAAGCGCCTTGCTTCAACTCCACCGGATTCGCCGTAATCGGTCAGTGCGTGAAGCATTAGAAGCGCTGTTCCCGATCAATCGTCCGCAATTCGGCTCGAAGGCGCCCAGGCGCTAGACGAGTTCGAGCGAACGGCGTCGCCTTGGGTAGCCCACGGCCCGCACGGTGTGGCGCGAGATGGAGGAAGCCAGGGGACGGCTAGGACGGCACGCGCGAATTCTATAAAGACTTGCGGCCCTCCCGCCGATAGACGCCACGTATGACGTTTCTGCGATATCGTGCCCTCGCTCTTGCGATGGGTCTGGCCCTGACCGTGGCAGTCGCCTGCGGTAAGGAAGGCGCCGACCAATATCCGTACGGCGCCGAAAACTGGCTGACGGGCGCGTTGCCGCCCCCAGGCTCCTACTTCGTCAATTACTTCGGCTATTACAGTGGCCAATTGCGCGACAATTCGGGGTATAAGGTCAATCTGAACGGAAGCAATCCGTCGGTGAAGGCCGTGTTCGATGCGCTCCGTTTTGTGCAGATCACCCATGTGAAGATCCTCGGAGCCCAGTGGGGCGTGCAGGTGATTGCCCCGTTTGTGGACCAGTCGGTGAACCTCGGCGGTACCAAGAGTCGCTTCGGACAGGGCGATATCGACGTCGATCCTTTCCTGCTGGGCTGGCACGGCGAAAGCTGGCACGCCATCGCGGCCATGGATACCCTTCTCCCAACCGGGCACTACGACCAGAACGATGCGCGGGTCAGCATCGGCGCGAACTACTACAGCTTCGAGCCTATTTTCGCCTTCTCGTACCTGCCGTCCTCGGGGTGGGAAACTTCGGCCAAGCTGATGTATAACACCAAAACCACCAACCCGGCTACCAACTACCACTCCGGCGACGAGTTCCACATGGATTACGTGGCCGGCAAGCACTTCGGGCCATGGTCCGTCGGCGCCAGCGGTTACTTCATGGAGCAACTGACCAACGATACCGTCAATGGAGTCGTCGCGTCCGCTGTTCCCGGCTTTTGGGGCGCGGGAAGAGAAGGACGTGTGTTCGCCGCCGGTCCCAGCATGACATACCGCAACCACCGGCACATGGAGTTCATCGCGCAGTGGCAGCAGGAGATGCTGGTGAGGAACCGGTTCGGCGGCAACAAGCTGTGGTTCAAAATGATCATCCCCTTGTAATCGACATGTTGGCGGTGTTGGCGAGGTGTCAAGGCAAACTGGAAAGTTCTGCTTCGGTGGGCGCGCGAGAGCAGCGCCGGAGTTGGGTCCTACGAAGAATACCGGCCTCAAGGCCCCGCCATATCAATGAGTTCCGCCCGAAACATCACCAACCAGGCCGATAGTTAGATGAGGTGACCCGTTTTTGTGTGGGGCAACCTGCGAACCGATTGTAGGGTGCCCTCGGGGCCGGGTCCAGCCGGGCATCAGCCCGGCAGAGAGCCGACGAGTTCGAAATCCGACTCAAAATTGCCCGGCGCGACGCGCTTTTCATCCGTCCCGGGGGCCCCCGCTCCCCGGGAAAAGCATGGCGGAAACCTGGCTACTGGTCATGCGGTGTCCGGGGTACAGGTGGCGCGACTATATCCGCGCATAAATAATTCGACATCACAATCAAAAAAAGGGATTCAGCAGGTCTTCAATCTCCTGCGGATGGTGTCGCACGTAATCAAATCTGCTGAAGAGAGCCTCACACAGATCCTGCGGTTTTTCGAAAAACCGATTGTGGGTGACGTACTTGCGCGTGTAATTCCAGATGCGCTCGGTCGCATTCAGTTCCGGCCAGTAGGGAGGAAGCTGGAAGACTTCCACGTTGCGGCGGTTGGATTTGAACCAGTCATAAGTTTCCTGCTTCTTGTGATACGATGCGTTGTCTTGGATCAGGTAGATCCGGTGGCGGCGGCGGTAGTAGGCGGGCACGACCAACTTGCGCACATGCCCGGCGTGATACCGTTGTCCGAATTCAGCTTCGATGACTTGGCGTACCCGGTTCCACTGATCGATCCACAGCGGAATTGTACTCCGATGCACCTTCAGGTGGTCGGCTATCTCTCCAGTCGTGTGTCCTGCCAAACGCATCAGAATCCCCGGTATGCGGAGGACCACCCGCGGCTCCTTATCCCCATTTCTGCGGACCCTGTCTAACTATTGGTATGCCTGTGCCTCCACGCCGGGATTTTCAGGGCCTTGAGCATCGACGCAAGCGGGCGGCCCGCCTGTTGGCAGCCGGTAAACTGATCCTCGCATC
>JBEKZL010000465.1:0-3158 GCA_049509915.1 Bryobacteraceae bacterium
TTGCCGGCCGATTGCGTGCTGCTGTGGCGGCCGAAAGATGCCGGCCTGCTGGCCTATTTCATCGACCAATTGAACGACAAGGCGGAAAAGGAGCGGGCCTGGCAGCGGTATCACGCGGTGAAGCGATTTGTGGAGAGCGAGCGATGCCGCCATTACCAGATCTGCTTTCACTTCGGACAAACGCCCAAGTGGGAGCGGTGCGAAATGTGCGACGTGTGCGGCAACCTGCCGGAGTGGATGCGTGGCAAAGCGGCTGCGGCGCCGCCGGCCAAGCGGAAGAAGCGCCGCGAAACCGCGAAGCCACGGGCCATCGAAATCCCGGTGCAGGAGGCCCAGGTACATGCTCCTGCAGAACCCCGCCCGGCCCCGCCTTCGGCGCCCCCTTTGCTCCAGCGGCGTCCCATTGCGTCCGTTCCGGCGGCCGATGCCGAAACGGTGGCGTTCTTCAAAGACTGGCGCCGGCGCATGGCGGAGCGTACGGCAGTGCCCGCCTACGTGGTGCTGAGCGACGCCGCCCTGGAAGACCTGTGCCGCAAGCGGCCGGCCAATCTACGGGAGCTGTTGGGGGTGACCGGCATCGGCGAGCGCAAGGCTGAACTTTACGGCCGGGAAATTTTCGCCGCTTTCGACGCCTATCGCCAGGGAATGCGGGCGGCGGCGCGGGCGCCAAGGCAGGCGGCTCCGGCGGAAGAAACCATCCTGCTGCTGGCGGAAGGAAAATCTTTCGAGGAAATCGCCCAAATTCGCGGCCGGCAGGTGAGCCACGTGGTCAACATGGTGGCCGATATGATCGAGAAAGGCCGCGTGGATTATCGCCGGGGATGGGTGGGCGAAGAGGCGCACGGGCGGATTGAAGAGGCCATTGGGCGATTGGGAGCGCAGCGGCTGAAGCCGTTGAAGGAAGCCCTGCCGCCGGAAATCACTTTCGACCAGGTGCGGCTGGTGGTGGCGTGGGCACGGCGGCGCGAGGCGGACGCGGAGAGACAGTCCGCCCGATAATAGAAAAGCACCCTAAAGGCCTATACTCGAAGATGAGGGCGGAGCCATGAAGCAGCAGTGTCACATTGCCATGATCTATCTCTCCTGGGCGGTGTATTTGGGCGGACTCGCGGGTGCGATCTGGCTTTCCCGGTGGGCGTTCGCCGCAGCCTGGCTGGTAGCCGCACCGGTCGCGCAATGGCTGTACATTCGCAGCTTCCCGAGCATGTCGAAAGCGATGGGATATGGTCGTATCACCGATGAGCCCGCCGGGACAGTGGCGCGGGCGCCGGTGAAGGTGACTTTGTATACCGCGCTGGGCTGCCCGTTCTGCCCGCTGATCGAAGAGCGGCTGAGGGGCCTGCGGAAGACGGTGGGCTTCACGCTGGAGAAAATCGACGTCACGCTGAGGCCGGATTTGTTGTCGTCGAAGGGGATTCGTTCCGTCCCCGCGGTGGAGGTGCGAGGCCGTGTGCTCTTCGGCCTGGTGAGTACGAAGGATCTGGCGGCGGCGATCGCGGCCAAGGCTGGCGGCGCGGCCATGGAAGCCGGTGGAGGGATTTAGGCGGCGGGCAGGCCGAGCCGCCGGCGGCTCCCCCTGCCCCACCAACCGGTTGTATTAACATTTGGCGCCGCGCCACGTCGAAACGAAGAGGGCTCATTATGGCGTGTTTGCGGCTGGGCGCGCTGGCGGGGCTGATGGCGGCTTGCGCGGCCGGACAGGCGCCGGTGCGGGTCATTTTTCTGGAGCCGGTGAGTGCGGTGGACGCGCGCCGAGCGGAGATTTCGGACCGGAATCCGCTCTATCGCCTGGCGGCCAACCCGGAGCGGTACGCGCCTTGGTTGAATAACGAATCGGCGGCACGCGCGTTTCGCTTCTACCGCGACGCTTGTGAAATCGCCCACCCCGGCAGCGGTGTGCCGGACTACTACGTGGCGCTGGTCAAGGGCGGCAACCACGCCGCAACGGGCTTTCGTTTGGAGATCGGCGGCAAGCTGGAGGAGCACCCGCGGCAGCCCTATATTCTGCTGGATGCGGAGGATTGGCGATTCGAAACCACGCTGCTGCACGAGACCGGGCACATGGCGATCTCGATGCTGGCCGGCGGGCACTCGCTCGAAGCCGGGGAGATCGCCGCGATTCCGCATTCGACGGCGGCGCTCACCGACCGCAATACGGCTTTCAACGAAGGCTACGCCATTCACCTCGAAACCGTCCAGGGCCACGTAGGCCGCGACAGCTCGAACCGCCAGCGCTATCACCGCGAGATGGTTCTGTTCGGCGATGCGCCATTCCAGCAGGCGGAATATTTTCACCATTCGGCGGACCTGGTCAGTTACTCCCAGACCGTCGCGCGCTACAGCGAGGTGCGGGAGAATAACTTCGCGTTCGAGAGCGCGTTTCAGGGGCCTGACTACCTGCGGGTACAACTGGAGAAGGTGCGTGACTTCGCCACCGTGCGCGACGCCAACCAGTTGCTTCAGGCCGAGGGCTACTACGCTAGCTTCTTCTTCCTGTTCATGATGCGTGGCGCCCACATTCCTGACGCGGCGATGGTCGACGCACGCGAGCGCCAGATGCTAAGTGCCATCCAGGCGGCCTTCACGCTCAATCCGGGGCTCGAATCCGGCCCGTGGCTGCTGCGGGTGGTGACGGAATATATGAAGCTGTTTCCGGAAGAGAAGACCGAGATCGTGAATGCGCTCGACGACACCAGCCACGGTGTATTCGTCGACCCGGCGGCGGCGCGGCTGTGGAGAGGACATTATCTTTCGGCGCTGCGGCTCGATGTGGTCGGATTGAACCGGGCGGGTTTGGCTGAGGCGCGCCGGCGCTGGCGCGAGCAGGTTCTGGCCGATCCGGCCGTGTTGCTTTCGCGGCTGGGGCCGGAAGTTCCCTGCGAGCTGCCGTCGGCGAAGGTGCGGCTGGCGGCGTTTGACGAGGAAGCCGCGGTGCGTTTCGACGTGAACACGGTTCAAAGCGGGATCCTGCGGCTGATTCCCGGCATTGGCGAGGCGGAGATCGACGCGGTGCTGGCGGCCCGAACTGTCATGCCTTTTAGCCCGAAGTTCCCGCTCTCGATGAGCTGGAAGTAGCTGATTATTTGGGGAATAGAGCGGATTGTGACTGCGGCCTACTGGGTACACTATGCTCGGCAGGTGACCTTCAGAAGGTCGAA
>JBEKZL010000466.1:0-3157 GCA_049509915.1 Bryobacteraceae bacterium
ATCGCCGCGCTGCTGGGCGCCGAGGAGTTCGGCTTCGCCACCATGCCCCTGGTCGCCATGGGCTGCGTCATGATGCGCAAGTGCCATCTGAATACCTGTCCGGTGGGCATCGCCACCCAGGACCCGGTGCTGCGCGCCAAGTTTCAGGGCAAGCCCGAGCACGTCATCAACTTTTTCTTTTTCCTGGCCGAGCAGGTGCGCGGCTACATGGCCCGGATGGGTTTCCGCACCTTCGACGAAATGATCGGCCGGGTGGATATGCTGGAGCCGCGCGACGCGTCGGATCACTGGAAGGCCAAGGGGCTGGATTATTCGGCCATTCTCTTCCGTCCGCAGGTTTCCTCGCGCATCGCCCGCCGCTGCGTCGACGCTCAGGACCACGGCCTCAACCAGGCGCTCGATTACAAACTCATCGACCACGCCGCCGAGGCGCTCGAAAACCGCACGCCGATCCAGATCAAGCTGCCCATCCGCAACGTCCATCGGACCGTGGGCGCGATGCTATCGGGCGAAATTGCGCGGCGCTACGGCGCGGCGGGCCTTCCCGACGATACCATCCGGTTCCAGTTCAGCGGCTCGGCCGGGCAGAGCTTCGGCGCGTTTCTGGCCGGGGGCGTGACGCTGGAACTGGAAGGCGACGCCAACGACTACGTGGGCAAAGGGCTTTCCGGAGGACGGCTGATCGTATATCCGCCCCGCAACTCCACTTTTCTGCCGGAGGAAAACATCGTCATCGGCAACGTGGCCTTGTACGGCGCCACTTCCGGCGAAGCCTTCTTTAACGGCTGCGCCGGCGAGCGCTTCGCGGTGCGCAATTCCGGCGCCACGGCGGTGGTGGAAGGGCTGGGCGACCACGGTTGCGAGTATATGACCAACGGAACCGTGGTGGTGCTGGGAGCCTGTGGGCGTAATTTCGCCGCCGGCATGAGCGGCGGCATCGCGTACGTGCTCGACGATCTCGGCGCATTTCGCGCGCACCTTTCGACCGGCGCCGCGGTGGACCTGGAGAAAGTGACCGGCGGCGACCGGGCGCTGGTGCGTGCGCTCATCGAGCGCCATGTGGAGCTGACCGCCAGCCCGCGCGCCAAGTGGATACTGGACAATTGGGAAGAAATGGCCGGGCGATTCGTTAAGGTGTTCCCGAAGGAGTACAAGCGGGTTCTGGAAGCGCGCCAGGCCGCGGTTGTCAGTGCCGTTCCTTTACCCGTGGCGGCCGTGCGCGTGCCGGTGGCGCAGGGGGTGGCGTAATGGGTAAACTTAGCGGCTTTCTCGAGTACCCCCGCGAAGTGGCTTCGCGCCGCCTCCCGGAGGAACGCGTCCGGGACTGGTTCGAAATCTACCAGCCGTTCCCGGCCGAAAAAGTCAAAACCCAGGGCGCCCGCTGTATGGATTGCGGCGTCCCGTTCTGCCACAACGGCTGCCCCCTCACCAACCTGATTCCGGATTGGAACGACATGGCGTTTCGCGGCCAGTGGCGCGAGGCGGTGCGCCAGTTGCACGCCACCAATAATTTTCCGGAGTTCACCGGACGGGTGTGTCCGGCGCCGTGCGAGGCGGCCTGCGTGCTGGGCATCAACGCGCCGCCGGTCTCGATCAAGCTGATCGAAAAGAGCATCATTGACCGCGCCTTCGAGGAAGGTTATATCAAGCCGGAGCCGCCCGCCGCGCGTACCGGCAAGCGCGTGGCGGTCATCGGTTCCGGGCCGGCCGGTCTCGCGGCGGCGCAGCAACTGGCTCGCGCCGGGCACGACGTCACCGTCTTCGAAAAGAATGACCGCATCGGCGGCCTCCTGCGCTACGGCATCCCCAACTTCAAAATGGAGAAACACCTCATCGACCGCCGTCTGGAGCAGATGCGCGCCGAGGGGGTCAAATTCCGCCCTAACGCCCACGTGGGGAAGAACGTCGCGGTGGCGGATCTGCGCAAGGAATTCCATGCCCTGCTGCTGGCCGGCGGTTCCGAACAGGCGCGCAATCTGAACATCCCCGGCCGCGAGCTGCGAGGCATTCATTTCGCCATGGACTTCCTGCCGCAGCAGAACCGCCGCAACGAAGGCGACACGGTTCCGGCCGAAGACGCCATTCTGGCCACCGGCAAGCGGGTCATCATTATCGGCGGCGGCGATACCGGCGCCGATTGCCTGGGCACATCCCATCGCCAGGGCGCGCTTTCGGTCGACCAGTTCGAGCTGCTGCCGCAGCCGCCCGTCGAGCGTGCCCCCTCCACGCCCTGGCCGCTGTGGCCCATGCAATTGCGGGTCGAGAGCTCGCACGAAGAAGGCGGCCGGCGTAAGTGGGCCGTCTCGACCGTCAAATTCGGCGGCGACGCCCGCGGCAACGTACGCGAGTTGTTCGCTGTCGAAGTGGGCCCGCCGCCGAGGTTCCAGCCGCTCCCCGGCACCGAATTCACCCTGGAATGCGACCTGGTGCTGCTCGCCATGGGTTTCACCGGCCCGGTCAAAGGCGGGATGATCGACCATCTCGGCGTGGAACTCGACGCCCGCGGCAATGTCGCGACGGACGAAAACTATATGACTTCGATCCCCGGCGTATTCGCCGCCGGCGACATGCGCCGCGGCCAATCGCTGGTAGTGTGGGCCATCGCCGAAGGCCGTAAAGCCGCCGCCAGCGTGAGCCAGTACCTGCTCTGCGAAGCGCGGGTGCCGTAGGCCGCCCGCTGGCCATACAAAACTTTGTATACTGTTGATGTGGCTGTTTCCGGGTCTGTCGAGTTTCGGGGCAGCTCCCTGGAAGATTTGCGCGCCTTTCCGCTGACGGCCAGGCGTCAGGCCGGCCATCAGTTGGACCAGGTGCAAAATGGCCGGGAGCGGACGACTGGAAGCCCATGAACACGGTGGGCCAGAATGTCAAGGAGATTCGAATTCGGGATGAGGCTGGCGCCTTCCGCGTCCTTTACGTGGCGAAGTTCGCCGATGCGATTTACGTGCTGCACGGCTTCCAGAAGAAGACTGAGAAAACCACCCAAAGCGGATGTGGAGCTTGCCGCCAAGCGTTACCGCGAGTTGTTGAAGGAGCTAATATTACTTCGTTAAGTATCGGATGCGACTAAGGCGCCCTGACAAGGCTGCCGCAGTAGCAACACGATCCCGTCCAGATGCACAGCAACCGCTGAATTTCACGACGCGTCCTCGGCAGG
>JBEKZL010000467.1:0-4588 GCA_049509915.1 Bryobacteraceae bacterium
CAGGCATAGTTGTCATCGGCAACGCCGCGCGCGGCTACGGTGAGATCGAACACGCCGGCGCTGAGTTGGTTGGCAACCAGGGCCAGGTTGCGGGTGTAGCGGGCCAGCAGCCGCCGCTGCCAGTGCGCGATGGTCTCGCCGGTCTGGGCTTCATACTCTTTGGCGGCGTCCCGGAACAGGGCCAGTTGGGCGTGGCGGCGGTCGATGAGGTTGGGGTCCGCCTGGCCGGCGCCGCGGAAAGCTTCATAGCGCCATTGCAGAGCGGGGTACTCGGCGGCGATTTCCGCCAGCGAATCGGGATGGGGGTTGAGCAGCTCGATCCCCTCTCTGCGAATGCGCGCCAGGGGTTGGGCCTGGGGCTCTTCCATGGCGTCGAGCACGGCATCGAGCAGGTTGAGCGAAACCACGATCATGACCTTGGCCGACGGATCGCACCCCTGTAGTTTCCAGGCGATGCCCTGGGCGTGCCGGGTGATGTCCTCCGAACGCGGCTGCGGGTAGACGCGATAGGCTTCCACGTAACGGTCGAGACCGATGTGGCGGATGGCGTAAGTATCCGGGTAGGAATCGTCGAGGTGAGGGTGCTCGCCGGCTTCCGGATCGGCGAAGACGATCTCGGCGCCGGTCTCGAGACCGCTGCGAATGGCCTCGGTGAAGGGGTCGGCCGGCTCCACCAGGACGTAGGTCGCCAACTCGTCGTCCTGGGTTTCATCGGGGTAAAAGATGAGCGACATCTGCGGCAGCCGCGCGACGCCGCGTTTCCAGGCGGGTTCGAGCGTCCCGGGTAGTTCCACGGCGATTACCTGGGGACGGTGTTTGAGGATGGCGCGGCGCACTTCGAGGGCAAATTCCAGTCGTCCGGGGACGACCGGAAAATAAAGGAAGCGGCCTCGCTCCAGGCTGCCCGCCTCAGGCGTCGGAGGTTCGTTTGGGGCGAACATAGCGCAGCGCTTCCTCTCCCAAAACCAGTGTGACGGCCACTTCGAGGGCCGCCCGTTCGTGGGTGCGTTCGGTTGCCAGACTCTTCAATTTGACGGCGAAGCGGGCCACGTTGATGCCGTCGCGCACCGTGTAGCGCTCGTCGGCGGCGTGAGCCAACTGCAGGAAGTCGGTGACATACTGCAGGATCCGTTCCTCGGCGAACGGCAGGTTCTCGCGCAGGATGTGCATCTCTTCGTCGCGCTCCGGAAAATCGATGTAGATCTGGGGCTGCAGGCGCGAGTGGATGTACTCGGGCAACTCAAAGGTGGAGGCGTCGTCGTTCATGGTGGCGACCATCCTAAACTGGGGATCCGCCTTGATCTTGATGCCGGCCACGATCGACTCCACGTAGCGGCGGTTGTCCAGCAGCGGCGCCAGGCTGGCCCAGCTTTTTTCGCTCATGCGGTTTCCCTCGTCCAGGATGGCGATCCCGCCCCTCAGCATGGCCGTAACCAGCGGAGACGCCACGTACCGCAGGCTGCCCTCGCCCTGGATCACCGGAGTGACCAATAAATCCTCCGGACGGGTATCCATGGTGGCCTGCAGAATATAGATCTCACGGCCCATCCGCTTGCCTGCGGCATACGCCAGGGTGGTCTTGCCTACCCCGGGTTTGCCCAGCAAGCGCGGGTTCATGGGCAGATCCTGTTCGTGAACCACCATCCAGGCCGCCAGCAATTGCCGCATGAGCTCGTCCTGGCCTACCCATTATGCGGCACCGAGGGGAGGAGCGAGCCAGGCCGCCGCGGTAGTCAGGAGCAGTGCAGGTAGTCGTCGCCAGGTTTAGCGGTCGGATCGAGCGCCGGGTGGGAGGCCGCGTCATGTAAGTACAACAATGCCCGCCGGGTAAGTTCGGGCGTCGAAGGGTCGGGATGGCGCAGCAAAGCGACCAGCATGCGAAGCCACGGAAGTTCGGCGGGCTGGATCCCGATCATGACCATATCGGCTCGGGGCTTTCGCATGACGGCTCTCGACTCTCCCTGGAGTGCTCTTCGGCCGGTTGGCGCGCTCTTTGAATCGCTGCCGACGGGTTACAAGATTCTCCGAATGTTACCGATAAGACTAGTGGAGAAGATACCGGCGTGTTCCGACCACCGGCGGAACCGCCAAATGAGGAGCATTTATGGAACTCAGCGCAATCAATCAGAACCTGCCCATGGCGCCGGCGGCCAGCACCACGACTGAACCCGATCAGGCTGCCCAGAATCGGGAAATAGTGCAGGCCGTCAAGGCGGTCAACAGTGCCGAGTTGTATGGACCGAACCAGGAACTTACCTACCAGCAGGACGCCGCTTCCAAGCGCATGGTCGTCCGCGTAGTGGATTCCACCACTAAGCAGGTATTGGTTCAAATACCGCCGGAATACGTGCTGGCTCTGGCGGCAGACCTTGGCAAAACATAAAACGGAACCGCACTTTTCATCCGATAAGAGTTTCCGGGAGATAGAGAATGTGGCAGAAAGCCAATGAAGCGTACGCAGAGAGTAGTCTCTTATCGGCGGATCCTGTCGCCCTGGTGCGGATCTGTTATCAGAACTGTGCCGAGGCCGTGCGGGAGGCGCGCCGTCACCTGGCGAAAGGCGAGATCCGCGAACGGTCTAGATCTATTTCCCGCGCGAGCCGGATTTTGGTGGAACTGACGGCCGCGCTCGATCATCGTCGCGGCGGCGAGATTGCCCGCCAGCTTGCCCGCTTGTACGATTACATGCTGCGCCGTTTGAACGAAGCGAACCTCCGTCAAGCCGATGAGCCGCTCGGTGAAGTTCTGGCCCTGCTGGCGACGCTGACCGAAGCCTGGGATGGAGTTATCGAAGCGCTTCGCCCCGCTGCCGCACCGGTGAAGGAAACATGGGCCGGGCATAGCTCCTACGGTCCGGTTCTGGCGATCGCCGAACACTCCTGGAGCTTTTGAGTGTCGAACCGATGCCCGGCCGCCGACGCCCAGCCCCCTCACTTTCGGGCTTCGAGGCCTTGAGCAATAAGAGGTGCGAGCCCGATGCCGCCCTTTTCGGCCAGCATCGTGCCAAGTTGCTGCTCCGCCAGACCGGTCGCGCAACCCGAAGCGGAATCGTCACCCGAGCCGAGCCAGCCACCGTTCGCGCTGGCCATCGAAAGGATCTGGGTCAGCAGGATCGCCTCGAATTGCTGGGACGCCTGGCGGATTTGGGCCGAATTCTTCGGCTGTCCTCCAGGCGGAATCGAAAGCGCCTGCTGAACCTCGAGCCTGCCGCTCAAATCGTTCATTGCCTCGCCGCTCCAACCCTTCGGCCCATCAGATGACCTCCAGCTCCGCATCCAAGGCGCCGGCCGCCTTGAGGCTCTGCAGAATGGCGATCACATCGCGCGGCGTCGAGCCGATGGCGGCCATCGCCCGCACCAGTTCTTCCACGGTCGCTCCCTGCGGGAGCACCACGTTGCGAGCCTTCTCCTCCCTGGCGTTCACGGTGGTTTGCGGTACGACTTGGGTGGTTCCCTGCGACAGGGGTGCTGGCTGCGAAACCTCCAGCGTGGTCTGGATCTCGACGGTCAGGTTTCCATGCAGAATCGCCACCGGAGAGACGCGCACGTCTTTGCCGAGCACAATCGTGCCGGTGCGTTCGTTTACCACCACGCGGGCGGGCCGGTCGGCTTCCACCATCAGATTTTCCAGTTCCGCCAGGAACTCGGCGGCGCGGTTTTCGTAATCCTTCGGAATCGCCACCGAGACCAGACCGGCGTTTTCCGGTTTGGCGCCGCTCGTGAAAGGTTCCCCGAAGCGCTTGTTGATGGCCTCGGCGATTCGGCTGGCGGTGGTGAAATCGGCCCGCCGCAGCTGCAAGTGCACGATCGCCTTTGGTATTACCGATGGCGCGGAGCGTTCCACCGTCGCCCCGCCCGGTCCACGCCCGACCGTTGGGTGGTTCACGCTCTGCGAGGTTCCGCCCCGCCCGGCTACAAACCCTCCGGTTACCACCGGCCCCTGCGCCACGGCGTACACCTGTCCGTCGGCGCCGCGCAGCGATGTCAGCAGGAGGATGCCGCCTTGCAGGTTGGGCGCGTCGCCGACCGAGGCGATGGTGGTGTCGAGCTGCAAACCGGGCTGGGCAAACGGCGGCAGCGTGGAGGTGACCATCACCGCTGCCGTGTTCTTCACCTGGATGGTGGTGGCGCTGATGGTAAGGCCCATGCGCGCCAGCATGTTGGCCAGAGTCTGGTAAGGGAAGAGAGTCTGCTGGCGGTCGCCCGTGCCTTTCAGACCCACCACCAGGCCATAACCGAGGAGTTGATTTTCGCGCACTCCTTCCACCGCAACCAGGTCCTTCAAGCGCGCGGCACGAGCCGGAACCGGCTCGACCCAGAATGCCGCCAGCGCCAGTAGCGAGATCAATTTTGTCTCCCTTTCCCGAAAGCTCTTCAGAATGGCAGCAGGCCGAGGATCAGCCGATAGAGAAAGTTGGGACGCCGAATGGCGTCGTTCACCACTCCTTTGCCGTCGATCCGCACTTGGAGCTGGGCCACCCTGGTCGACTGCACGCTGTTGGTCGGGTCGATGTCGGCCGGGCGCACCACCCCCCTCACGGTGATCGTCTGCCGCTCCGAGTTGATCGACAAGTCCCTGGCCGCTTCGA
>JBEKZL010000468.1:0-3086 GCA_049509915.1 Bryobacteraceae bacterium
CGAAACGTTCCGCGCTTGAAGTCGGTGTCGTTGCGCTCGTAGAGAATCTCGACGAGGCGCCGCGTGATGTCTTTGCGGCTGATGTGCTGGCCTTTTTCGAGAAAGAGCAGCATTCCGTAATAGGCGTCGGGATCGCCGAGGCCGTAGATGCAGCTCACCGAGCTGACGATAATCGCGTCGCGCCGCTCAAAGAGGCTCCGCGTGGCCGAAAGGCGCAGCTTGTCGAGCTCTTCGTTGATGGTGGCTTCTTTTTCTATGTAGAGGTCGCCGGCGGGAATGTACGCCTCGGGTTGGTAGTAGTCGTAGTAGCTGACGAAGTACTCGACCGCGTTGGAAGGGAAGAACTGCTTGAACTCGTGATAGAGCTGTGCGGCCAGGGTTTTGTTGTGAGCGAGGATGAGCGCTGGCCGGTTCGATTGCTCGATGACCTTGGCCATGGTGAAGGTCTTGCCCGACCCGGTCACGCCAAGCAACACCTGGTGTTTCTCGCCCGCCCCCAACCCTTCCAGTAGCTGGTCAATCGCCCGCGGCTGGTCGCCCTTGGGTTTGTAGCTGGTGACGAGCTGAAAGTCCATTACTCGATTATAAGGCGATAGCGAACAATAGGCGAATACAAAGGTGAGACCTCAAGGCCGAGGCCGGCGCAAGTTGCGGGCTTGCAGGCGGAGCGCGGACCTATGCCTGCGGGCTGCTTGGGCTCTTGTGGCCGCTGGGGATATTGACACGGTTGAATCATCGCATGTACGCTCATCAGCGAACATGACAAACGATAACATGACTCTTGGCGAGGCCGTTCACGACGCCCGGGCGAGACTCAAGTTGAGCCTCCGCGATGTAGCAAAGAGCCTCGCAATTACGCCCTCGTACTTGAGCGATATCGAGAATGATCGGAGAGTCCCCTCCGAAGAGGTCTTACGTAAGCTTGCGAACTTCCTAGGCCTAGATCCGGATGACCTAATGGCTTTGGCGGGGCGTTTCGGCGAGGAAGCAGTCCGGTACATGATGAAAACCCCGGCAGCCGGCATGCTGTTCCGGCGGCTAGCGGAGGTAAACGCCTCAGGGGACGCCATCAAGGAGCTCTTGAAGGCTGCCAACGAGGCGATCGAACGCGAGAAGGGACAAAGCAAATGAGGCCTCGCTCGGGCTTCTATCGGAGACGTGATGGAGAGGAACGCCTGTGGTTCTCTCCAGCAGACGTTGAAAGGACGATGGAGGATGCGCTTCGCGAGTCCGGATTGTTGCCGACGGAGGACAATCCGACCGTCGATATAGAGCGGTTCATTCAATCGCTCCGGGTACGAATGGACCAGTACGCCGACCTGGATCCAAGTGTGTTAGGTCTTACTGAGTTCTATTCGAACCAGCCTCCAAAGATTCTTATCAATCGGGACCTCACGGGCGCCATCGACGACGACAGCACGCCGCCAGGGATCCTCGGACGCTGGCGCGCAACGATGGCGCACGAGGCGAGCCATGTCGTCATGCACCGCATCCTCTTTGAAGCGAGCCAGGACCAGCAGGGCCTGTTCTCGACCGAGCCCGAGAGAGGATCGCACCAACTCATGCGTTGCCTCAAGCAGGCGGTGTTCTTTCGAGGAGGCGGGACAAGTGACTGGCGAGAGGTCCAGGCCAACATGGGCATGGCTGCCCTCTTAATGCCCCAGCAACTTTTTCAAGAGTTAGCGAGCGGCGTAGTCAAAAAGCTTCACTTGTCGGGCACTGATTTAAGCGCTGGATCCGCAACAGCGGCAGCGGTTTCGGCTGAGATGGCCGTCCTTTTCTCGGTTTCGAAGCAGGCTGCGGGCATTCGTCTCGAGACCCTCGGGATTGTGGCGCCAGCAAAACAACCATGGCTGATTCATGGAGGATTCCCCGGGTAGGAAATTTTTTTCGCGTGTTGGTTGACAATACGGCGTACGCGGCGTATTGTGCGTATAGTACGGAATTGAAAAGTGCTAACGAAGTCCAAGGAGCTGAAGGTCATGGCAAGGAATCAGAGCACAACGAGCGGGGGCGGGGGATTCGACGAGAGGACTATTGAGGCTGTATGGCAAAAGGGAACGCCGGAGCCCGACTATCCATCCTTCCGCAAGGACGTCTGCGGCGCAAGCATGCAGCGGAGCAAATACGGCCAGACGGAGCAGTTTGGATGGGAAATCGATCACATGAAGCCGATTGCAAAGGGCGGTACTGACGACCTCAGCAACCTCCAGCCCTTGCAGTGGGAGAATAATCGGAAAAAGGGCGACGACTATCCGAACTATAGCTGCGCGGTCAGGAGCTAGGCTCCCAACGCGGGAACACGGGCAGGGTTGGAGAGATCATGGCGAAGATTAGCACGATGACAACCAAAGGGCTGTCCGGCAGGGAATATTCGTTCTCTGTATATCCCATGGGTCAGGAATTTCGGGAAGTGGGCGGTGTCTACGTCGTCACGCGGCGGTACAAGAACGATGCCGGCGAGTATAAGCATGTCTTCGTCTACATAGGCGAAACCGGGGATTTCTCCACCCGTTTCATCAACCACCACAAAGCCAGGTGCTTCCAAAATCACAAGGCGACCTGCATCTGTACCTTGATTGAAGAGGACCAGGATGCACGCTTGGCAGTTGAAGACGACCTAGTCAAGCAGCATGACCCTCCGTGCAACGGCTGACCCCAGCCTTCAACGCGGGCGCCCCAGGCCACAATTTCGAAACCCAGAAACCATAAAGCAAGGGTCCTCGTGTCACAAACTCACGCACTCTTAGCCAGTGTGCGCATCGCAAATTGTGGGTCGGCGGCAATGAGGGTAAGAAGCGCCGAGCGGCAGCTTCCGGCTGGCGGCGGCCCGACTCCCAATGACGAACGGCATCCACGGACAAACCAAAACGATCGGCGAAACGTTCCTGGCTGAGGCGCAGGCGCTTGCGGATGCCGCGTACGTCGACTGTCCAGGCAGCGTGACCATTGGCATGGTATTTGTGGACAAAAAGACCCCGCCCCTGCCGGTAGGCTGTATCCGGCGCGGGCGGGGTGTCAAAGTTCGGCGAACAGGGAACCTTTAGTCGGCCAAAACCCACCGGAACAGCGACGCCGTGTTGTCA
>JBEKZL010000469.1:0-3081 GCA_049509915.1 Bryobacteraceae bacterium
ACATCTCCAGCGCCCGAGCACGGAACTCCAGACTGTACTTCCGCGGCTTCTGAGACACTCGCCCTCCCGTTCGATGAAAAGTGTCCCCTTCAGCCGTGTCTCATTTTCATTATCCGGTACACGGGGACTTCCGGGACGACTTCCGGGACAGACGGAGCATTCCCCGATTTCCCGGCCGCCGAAATCGGAGAAAGCCCCGTCTGTCCCACACTCCCCGTCCCACTCCCCGCGCCAGCGAAGAAACCGCCCGCATTCTCCGTCTCCATCCGGGCTCCCTCGTCGATTGGGACATCTGGCGCCACGCCGTGCGCACCACCGTGGCCTGCGTCGATCGCACCGAATCGTTGCGCATGACCGCCCGCTTCGAGTTTCTCTTCAGCCCCGGACCCCTGGCCGGAATGCCCGCCGAGCTCTACGGCTCGGCGCGCGTGCGCCCGGCCGACGTTCCCGCCCTGCAGCGCGTCATGTTCCGCCGCTTCCCCACCGTCACCGTAGTCAACGTGGCCGACGTGATGGCGATCGTCGAAGACGTGGTCGATCGGATCGCCCTGGTGATTCGTTTCATCTCCGCGTTCACCGTGTTGGCTGGAGTGGCCATGGTGGCGTCGAGCGTGGCCGGCACGCGTTTCCGGCGCATGCGCGAAGTGGTGGTCCTGAAACCCCTGGGCGCCACCCGCGGCCGCATCGCCCAGATCTTCTCGGTGGAGTTTTTCGCCCTGGGCGCGGTAGCCGGCCTGGCAGGCAGCCTGCTGGCCTCCGCCTTCGTGGCCGTAGCGCTGCGGCGCATGCTCGATATCGAATTCCACTTCGACTGGAAGGCGACGCTGATCGCCACGACAGCCGCAGCCGTCGGCGCAGTGGCCGCCGGCTGGCTCGCCAGCTTCCGCGTGATGGGGCGGAAGCCGCTGGAGATTTTGCGGGACGAGTAGCGGCAGACGGAGGCGTAGGGGCTTGCCCAGAGACGCCGCTCCGCCCCAAAATGGCAGAACCCGCAGGTCGCAACGCCAATCTATCAAGCAGGATTTCTTGGACGCGATCATACCGAGGTCACACTTAGGCGCAATGGATGCTGTCAACACATCAGGGCGTTTTGGCACAGCGGCCCAAGCACATTCGGTGCCCCGAAGGTCGGCGGGGTTCGCGACAGAAGCCAGCTTTGAATCGCGTAATACTCGCCATCGGCCTCCAACTCCGGCGGGGGAACTCGGCATTAGGTGGGCCTCTTTCTCTGAGTGTATATAAGCACTCATAAAAGCGCCCGAAAAAAAAGAATCTGTTCGATCCGCCATTCCTATTGTCGAGCCCCCTTGCCACATCGGTTGCTTTCGAAGGACACTGATACATATAAGGAGTAACTTACAAGTTGGAAAGAAACGGCCGCAAGGGTTCCATGGTGGTTGAGCCCACAGAACGCTGGACCCCCGAGTTTGCCAGCGATTTATACGACGTTCCCAGTTGGGGTAAAGGCTATTTCTCGGTGGGCGGCAACGGCCACGTGCTGGTTCACCCGGAGAAGGACCCGGCGCGGTCCATCGACCTGAAGCAGTTGGTCGATACGCTGGTGCTTCGCGGCATCGACCTGCCCATTCTGGTTCGCTTCGCCGACATCCTGAACCACCGTCTGGGCGAGATTCACGCTGCGTTTGAGACCGCCATCAACGAGCACCATTACCAGGGTCAGTACTGCTGCGTCTATCCCATCAAAGTGAATCAGCAGCGCCACGTAGTGGAAGAGGTGCTGGAATTCGGCAAGCCCTACAAATTCGGGTTGGAAGCCGGGTCGAAGCCCGAGTTGATCGCCGTCATGGCGCTGGCCGACAACGATACGCCTATCATCTGCAACGGCTTCAAGGACGACGAGTACATCGAAATGGCGATGCTGGCGCAGAAGATCGGGCGCCAGATCATTCCGGTGGTCGAGAAATACACCGAACTGCACCTGATTTTGAAGTACAGCCAGAAAGTCGGCGTGCGGCCGCGGATCGGGTTGCGGGTGAAGCTGGCCAGCCGGGGAACCGGCCGATGGAAATCTTCCGGCGGGTATCGTTCCAAGTTCGGCCTGTCGGTGACCGAAGCCATGCGGGCGCTGCAGGAGTTGAAAGACCTCGGCATGGCCGATTGCCTGAACCTGACGCATTTCCACCTGGGCAGCCAGATCACCAACATCCGCCAGATCAAGGGCGCGGTGAACGAGGCCGTGCGGGTCTATGTGGACCTGGCGCGGGCCGGTGCGGGATTGCAATATCTCGACGTGGGCGGCGGCCTGGGAGTGGATTACGACGGCTCGCAGACGGATTTCGAATCGAGCGTCAATTACACTCTGCAGGAATACGCCAACGACGTGATTTACCATGTGCAGAACGTGTGCGACGAAGTCGGCGTGCCGCACCCCACCATCGTGACCGAAAGCGGCCGGGCCGTGGCTGCCTATCACAGCGTGCTGGTGTTCAATGTTCTGGGGGTGTCGGGCATGGGCGAAACGGATGCGCCACCCGAGCCGCCGCCGGATGCCGAGCAGCCCCTGATCGACCTGCAGGAAACCTATCGCAGCCTCACCGCCAAGAACCTGCTCGAAAGCTATCACGACGCGCAGCAGGCGCTCGACCAGGCGCTCAACCTGTTCAGCCTGGGCTACCTTTCGCTCGAGCAGCGCTGCGTGGCCGAAAACCTTTATTGGGCCATCACCCGTAAGATTCAAAAACAGGCGCGAGAGCTCGACTACTTTCCCGAAGAACTGGAGGGCATCGACGCCATGCTCTCCGACACCTACTTCTGCAATTTCTCCCTGTTCCAGAGCATGCCGGATAGCTGGGCCATCAAGCAGTTGTTCCCGGTCATGCCGATCCACCGACTGGAGGAGCAGCCGACGCGGCCGGCCGTGCTGGGCGACATCACCTGCGATTCCGATGGCAAGGTGGACGCCTTCATCGACCGCCGGGACGTAAAGCGCACTCTCCTGCTGCATCCCTTTGACGGCGG
The DNA here is from genome assembly GCA_049509915.1 of Bryobacteraceae bacterium. Taxonomy (GTDB): domain Bacteria; phylum Acidobacteriota; class Terriglobia; order Bryobacterales; family Bryobacteraceae; genus JBEKYD01. The sequence goes on from JBEKZL010000469.1 coordinate 2,980, forward strand.
CGATTACTACCTGGGCACGTTTCTGCTGGGCGCCTACCAGGAGATCCTGGGCGATCTGCACAACCTGTTCGGCGATACCAATGCCGTACACGTCCGCCTGGG
>JBEKZL010000047.1:0-33309 GCA_049509915.1 Bryobacteraceae bacterium
GCAGCGCCCGTTCCAACAGCGCCTTGGTCAGCCGCTTGAGCAGCCCGTTTTCGCCAATGATGTCTTCCGGTTTCTCGTACCCCTTCAGTAGCTCGTCTACGAGATCGGGTTTGATGTCTTCCATACGTTCTCCTTTTAGCATTGCGGAGAACGTTTACACAAAAAATCTTACACCGTCACCCACTGCCGAAATTCGCCATCCCGTAGAAGTAGTTCTGGGCCGAGAGCACGATAATTAGATCTGCCTTCTCATGCTCGTCGGTTAGTGTCCAGTGCGACCATTTACGGATCTCGTCGTAGACCACATCCATGGTCCCCGGCTCGATCCCCTGATTGAGCACGAACACCGTCTTCGCCGTCCTGATCCCCTGGGAAGCGGGGCCGGATTGACAGCCCACGCGGCCGACAGCGTCGCGGCCAGAGCAAAACACGCTAGGATTGTTCTCACGGTTCACCCCCGATCAAGGGCCACATCTCTACCGCCCTTATCATCCTATCCTCCCCCAGCTACCCTAACACCTTTCCGATGCGGCCCTGGCCAGCCTTCCCGAGGCGAAGGCTCCCATTCCCTTTGCTTCAACAACACGCGAACCAGGCCTTCACCAGCTCGATCAGGCGAAGGGACCACGCCTCGTACCTCGGCTTGTCCATGTCATAGGCGCATAATCTGGAGAACGCTGTCTGAATGACGAACGACTGGACTCGCGTGTCGTATCGAAAACTGCCGTCGTCGAGTTTCGGCACCTGTACCGTCTGCTCATGCGACGGCCCTGTCCCTCCCGGTTGCATGTGGTCCCCGCCGCGCACGCCGGTATCCTCAAGCGCGAATGCGATCTGGAGCACCCGGTTCTGCAACAGCACCCCGCCGGTTCAGATCCGCATCGTCGTTCCGATGGGCAGGCAGATGTCACGTAGAAACAGGTCGTGCGGAGCGCCGGCAAATAAGTTCCCCGCGGATGCTAGCTGCTGTCGGATGTCCTCTCCAGTGATCTTCGAGCATTCCTCGCGTTTGGATGTGGGAACAATCTTGCCGAACGACATTGTGGGGGAGTTATATCGCCTGAACTGCCACTGCCAATCTGCCCCCGCATGGGCGAAGAACTCGGCCAAGCTAAAGACCGCGAAATCTGCCGCAACTCTGTCCAGGCCCTGTTCAAAGGCGCCCCTATGTTTGGAAAACAACCACCCGCCGGCCTCCACCTCGACACCGATTCCTGACGAAACGAGAGTTCTGGTGAGATCTAAGACGCCGCGAGCGCTGTCGCCATCGAGGACTTTGGTGTAGTCCCACTGCCTGATTTGCCCATCACGGAAATCTGCGGTGTAGGCGAAGCTCACCTGATCGTCCCGGGTCGACGGCCGGAGATCGAACCACAACTGCAGGCCAAACGCGATCACCGTTGCCGTCAGTGCGCCCGTAGCGAGCGCGATGTTCCGCGAACCCAGGTTGTGCCAAGCAATTACGATTGACGTGACAACGAGGACACCGGCGGCCAGTATATTCGCACCGACGACCCAAGCAAGAAAATCCGTCCCACGCTGTGCAGACATGCTAACCAAATCGTAACGCACCGATACGACAGTGCCGATATGAACGCCTCAAAAACGCGCCGCTATCCAGCGCAGCGTCCTTATGCACGCCCATAGGGAGGGGCAGGCGGATCTGCAAGTCCCAGGTTTCCTCAGCCGGTCCTCCGCTCCATCGATCCCCGACGCCCTCTTCCACCGCTCGCCAGCGCTGCCCAGCTCAACCCAGCCGCCGGATTTCCTCCGCCACCGCTTCCGGATCTTCCATGGGAATGTAATGCGACCGGCCTTGCAGAAGGATGTCGCGGCCGCGCGCGAAGCGGGAAGCCAGGTCGGGAGCGGTGGGCGAGGCGCTCAGATCGAACGCGCCGGCGCCGCGTTCCATTCCGGCGCGCATCACCACCACGGGCGCCGAGATACCGGCGATCAAGGGGTACAGGTCGGCCTCTGGCGCGGTCGATTCGGTGTAAATCGACGCCTCGAAAGCCGGCGGGCAAGCTAGCTCCAGGCCGTCTTTACCCGGCAGCAAGCCGAACTGGCAATAATCGTGCAAAATCTCCGGGCGCCACCGGGCGAAGGGCTGGCGGTTGCGAAAGCGCTCGAACATCTGCTCCACCGAGTCGAAGCGGGCTTTGCGCCGCAAGGTGAAAGAGCCGTCGAAGGGCGGCTGGGAGTAGCGCTCCCGGGGATAAATGGTGGGGTCGATCAGCAGCCACTTGGCGAAGGCTGCAGGGCGCAACGCCGCGGTTTGGACCAGGGCGTGGCCGCCCATCGAGTGTCCCACCGCGACCGCGTCGCGCATGGCGAAATGGTCGATGACCCGAGCCAGGTCGGCTCCGAAGGCGGGCCAGCGCGCCGGTAGCGGCCCTCTGCCGCTTCGTCCGTGACTGCGCGCGTCGATGGCCAGAGCTCGGCGGCCAGGCAATAGGCGCATGACGGCGTCCCACAGCCGGCCGTGAAAGGCGGTGGAATGCGCCAGCAGGAGGGGCGGCCCTTCGCCCGGCCATTCCCACACGGCCTGATCCACCGCTCCGCCGGTCACCATCCGCAGCGCCGGCTGTTCCTGGGGAAAACGACGAGTCTCCACAAACAAGATTGTCGCAGGATTCGCGGCCCTGAAAAAACAGTTTGCATCTCAAATGTTTTTTGGTTATTCTGAAGGGGCTCTGGTACTCGACTAAGCGCGCGAACAGCCATGGAAACAGCCGCGCACGGAATCTTGACCCGCGACGAAATGGAGAGCAGGCGCCTGCAAGCCGCGCAGGACCTGCAAAATGGTTTTACCCAGTCTGAAGTAGCCCGCAAGTTCGGCGTGAGCCGGACGACGGCGTCCCGTTGGGGCCGGACTTTGCACGGTTCCGGCGTCGAAGCGTTGCGGAAGCGGCGGGCACCGGGCCGCCCGTGCCGCCTCAGTCAACCCCAACTTGGCCGCCTCGCCGAGGTCTACCAAGCCGGACCGCGATCGGCGGGTTTCGATAGCGACCGCTGGACCACGATACGTTTCGCTCTGGCGATCGAGGCTCGTTTCGGCGTGCATTACGATCCCGATCACGTCGGCCGCATCATCAACCGGCTGGGCTTGCGACAACGCGTGCGGGGGCGGGCGAAACGGAACGAACGGCTTTACGCGGCTCCCTACGCGCCGGCTCCGGCGGTGGTGAACCTGGAACTTAATTCGGTGGTATCGGCCTAAAGTCCGGATGAAGCTGGGCCAGCGCTACCGGACCTGTCGCTGGCCCGCCCTTCGGCTCGTCCTGGGGTCTCTTACGACCGGGAGATCCTGCGTGCCTTGCGGAAGGAGGAAATCCCGTACCAAAGCATGATCGCAGTGCAGGGCACTCCAAACACGACACGGACCGCTTCATGCATGTGAATCACCGTCAAAGATGCGAAATATACTCCTAACGATATGAAAAGAAAACCTATTACCTCGTTCCATAGGGTTCGCGCCGGTTTGATGACCGCAGGTACGACGTGCTTGAGAAAGGCTAGGCCCTGTCTCCCGGCTTGTTTTTGCCACACGACTTCATGTTAGCAAAACCATGAATCGCCCCTCGGGCGATTATGGCCCTCAAGCATTGCTCCCGCTCCGTCGATAGATAATACGGTTTCGGCTTGTGGACCCGGCCGTGCGTCCACTACAATCGGAACGGGTGGTCAGAGGCCGGTCGGCGCCGTGGAACGCGGATCGACTCTGACGCGTCCGCCTAAGGTAAGGGAGTACTCCGTGGATGAACCACTAAAGCACCTCATGCAGGAGCTCGGAAACGCCATCAACGATTCGTTATCGGATTCCGACCGGATCGCGGAGGCGATCGGTGAAATCAAAAGAGCCGGGTATGATGTATTCCTGGTTTTGGAGGCTACGATCGGCTTCAATCGCCGCAACGAATCGGACGAAGACGAGGAAACCGAGGAATCAGCGGAAACTGTGGAGGAACAACCCAAGCGGAATTTTGAGGCGACCGGCAAGATTAAGTTCACTTCTCAGGATCACCGCTTTCTCCGCGCCTTGAAAATCGCGGTCGACGACGAATCGCGTTAACCGCGCACGCTGGGTCGGCCAACAGTTCAGCCCAACAACTCGCCGTAAAGTTCCCAGGTGCGCCGCACCGCATCTTCCCAGCGAAACGACTTTGCCCGCTCCAAGCCCCGCCGGCTCAGTTCGCGCCGCAGATCTTCACTACCGGTGACTTCGGCAAGCGCCCGGCGCAATTCGTCCGTATCTTCCGGGTTCACCAATAAGGCCGCGTCGCCGGCGACCTCCGGCAGGGCGGAACGGTTGGAGGTAATCACCGGCGTTCCGGCGGCCATGGCCTCCAGCACCGGCATGCCAAAGCCTTCGTCGAGGGAGGGGAAGGCGAAGGCGCTGGCGCGGGAATACCAGGCGGCCAGCTCCGCGGGCGTGGTATAGCCAGCCAGTACAATTCGCTCCCGAGCGGGGCTGCGTTGGATGCGGTCGAATATCCGCTCGGCTCCGTACCCGGCCGACCCGCTCAATACGAGACGCCACTCCGCACCCACCGCCTCGAACGCATCCACCAGGCGGGCGATGTTCTTGCGAGTTTGCAGCGCGCCAACGCTCAAGATTATCTTTTCACGCGGACAGGCGTGAAATGCGAGCGGCCGGGTGCCGTGATGGATCACGCGGACCTTGCCGGCAGCCACTCCCAAAAGCGAAACCACCTGCCCGCGGGTGAACTCCGAAACCGCCACGATGGCGTCGCAGCGCGAAGCCGCCTCCCACGCCTGGCGGGCGAAACGGGCGCGAAACTCGGAGGTGGAATACTCTCCGGTCAGCACAAACAAGTCGTGGAAGGTGGCGACCGCCAGCCGCAGCGGAATATCCGGAAGGCGCTGATTGAGACCGTGGAAGAGATTGGCGCGGCGCGGCCCCCAGGGTTCGGCCAGCAGGCCGCGGCGCGCGTTGGGCGGCAGCGCGGCGTCGAACGAGCCGAGAAAGCGATGCGGCCGATAGCAGAATTGGAAGCCGGCCTCGGGATGCTGGCGCGCCAGGCCATACAGAATCTCGCGGGAATACACGGCCACCCCCGAAGGGGTGGGGTCCAGGCTGTACGTAGCATCGAGGGAAATGGTCAAGCCATTCCGTATTTTTTCATCTTTCGATGCAGGGTGGTGCGGCCAATACCCAATAGCCGGGCGGCACGGGCGCGCTCTCCACCGGTGGAAACCAGCGCGGTGGCGATGGCCTTTCGCTGGCAAGCATCGCACTGCGCGAGCGAAACCACCGGCGCCGCCGCCGGCAAGATTTCAAAAGGCGCCGGCTCGCAGCCGGCGTCGCAGCCAGCCCCTACCATAGCCGCCATCTCGAGTTCGCGCCCGCCGACAAGGCTGGCGTAGATATGGTTCTGCAGCTGACTGGGCAGGTCCGCGGCGCTCCATGCGCCTTCCGAATGCAACGCGGCCATCCGCTCGATCGCGTGTAGCAGTTCACGCACATTGCCGGGCCAGTCGTAGGTGGCGAGAGCCGTCACAATGTCGACCGGGAGTTCGAGAACCCCGGTATCGAGCCTCGCGCTTCGCGCCCAAAAGTGGCGGACCAGCAGCGGAATGTCTTCGGCCCGGTCGCGCAGAGCCGGCAGACGAATGGGGAGCACGTTCAGCCGGTAGTACAGGTCCTGCCGAAACCGCCCGTGCAGCACTTCCTCTTCCAAGTGCCGGTGGGTAGCCGCGATGATGCGGAGGTCGACCTTTCGCCACTGCAATGACCCCACCGCCCGGTATTCCCGCTCCTGTACCAGGCGGAGCAGCTTCACCTGCATTTCCGGCGGCAGGTCGCCGATCTCGTCAAAGAAGGCCGTGCCCCCGTCGGCGAGCTCCACCAGGCCCTTCTTGTCCATCACCGCACCGCTGAAAGAGCCTTTGACATGGCCGAACAATTCGCTTTCCACCAACGTTCCCACCAGCGAACCGCAGTCGATGGGCACGAACTGTCCAAGAGGGTTGGCGGCGTGGATGGAGCGCGCCACCACCTCTTTCCCGGTTCCACTCTCGCCGATCAGAAGCACGGGGAGCCGGCTCCGCGCCGCCTTGGCTATCATCCGCCGCACGGCCTCGATTGCGGGGGAACACCCTACCAAATCGTGACAAATCCCGGCTTCGGGCCGTATCATTCCAAAGAACCCTCTACGGGTTATCTAGTCGGACGACGAAGACATTTTTCTCGCCGAGTTGTTCCATAATTTCGGCAGCCAGCCGATTGGCCCCATCTTCGGTGGTTTCCGCCCCCACCAGGATTCGCCAAAGCGGCGGGTTACCGGCGCGCGGCACTAGGCGCGCCGAACCATAGCGGACCGCCATTTGCCCGCGCAGGCGTTCGGCGGCGGACTGGTCGCGGAAGGCCCCCACCTGGACTGCGAACAGCCCCCCGGGCGAACTCGCCGGCGCGCGAATCACCTCCAACCGCACTTTTGCAATCCCCGGTCCGATCAGGTCGATCTGCCGGGCAGCTTCATGGGAAAGATCGATGATCCTTCCGTCCACGAACGGGCCGCGATCGATGATTCTGACATCGACCGTTTTCCGGTTGGTGAGATTGGTAACTCGTACCCAGGTTTGAAACGGGAGCGTACGGTGTGCGGCTACCAGGGTCTCCATGTCATAAATTTCGCCATCGGCGGCCGGGCGGCCGTGATAAGGGTAGCCGTACCAGCTCGCCGTGCCGGTTTCGGTGTGGCCGATGGGGACGATGGCGGGGACCTTCGACGTCGTCCGCCGCTTATGAGCGCAGCCGGCAGCCACGAAGGCGGCCAGCGCCATCACCAGGGCCTTTCGCATGGCGCTGGTCCGATTATGCCACGCTACAGCGGCTCACGCCTGCCGGCATTCTCCACTTCCCTTAGGTTTTCAAGCGGATTACCTTACCCTTCGAATATTCGGCCAGGAGGCCCGGCCGAGCAGCGGGAGCCCTGTAATGCTGGAGCCTCCCTCGGCCGATATGAACGTTATGCAGGACAGAAGATCGGAAGTGAGGATGCTTTGCGCTGACATGGTGCATGTGCGCTGGCGCGATCCGGCGGGCAAGACCATGCGCGCGATGGGTTTACTGGAAGACATTTCCCATTCCGGCGCGTGCCTGCAGCTGGAAACCCCCGTGCCGCTGGCCGCGAAAATCAGTTGGGAATCCAACAGACATCGTTTCAGCGGGCAGGTTCGCTACTGTGTGTATCGGGAAGTCGGCTATTTCATTGGGGTGGAGCTCGAAGCCGGTTCGCTCTGGTCCCAAAAGTGTTTTAAGCCACAGCATCTGCTCGACCCGCAGGTCCTGCTACGCGCCGCCAAGAAGTAGTGATCTTTTTACGAATCATTCCAAACACCGCAACCCTCTAAAAAAAAGAGGGTTAATCCCTTGATAGCTCAGAAGGGCTAGTCACGCCTTCACCAATCCGTTTGTTAATATTAGGGCTTGTTAAGATAGGCAAAGACGGTCGGGCTTCCAGCCAAAGACCGCGCAGATCCTAGCTTCGCGCTCGCGGCGCAAAACGGGCAACGGGGAGAATAGTTTCGCATCGGAAAAGGGCCGGGAGTGAGCCGGTTTATTCCAAGGGCACCGCGAGTGTGCCAACGTTGCGGTCACTCCTCCAAGGGAGAAGAGGAATTACATGAAAATTAGTGTACTGGGAGGCGACGGCTACTGCGGTTGGGCGACCGCTTTGTATCTGTCCCAAAAGGGTCACGACGTCTCGATTGTCGACAGTTTCGTCCGGCGGCAGTGGGATACCGACCTCCATGTCGAGACGCTCACGCCCATCCGTTCCATGGCCGAACGGCTGCATACCTGGGAGCGAACGAGCGGCAATCGGATTCAGCTATTTATCGGCGATGTAACGGATTTCGAGTTTCTCGCCTCCACGATCGGCAAATTTCAGCCCGACGCGGTGGTGCATTTCGCCGAGCAGCGCTCCGCCCCATACTCGATGATCGACCGTCAGCACGCGGTCTTCACCCAAGTCAACAATGTGGTGGGCACGCTCAACCTGCTGTTCGCTCTGCGCGAGGCGCGTCCCGCGTGCCACCTGGTCAAGCTAGGCACCATGGGTGAATATGGCACGCCGAATATCGACATCGAAGAGGGCTATATCGCCATCGAGCACAACGGACGCAAGGACGTACTGCCGTTCCCCAAACAGCCCGGCTCTTTCTATCACCTATCGAAGGTGCATGACAGCCACAACATCATGTTCGCCTGCAAGATCTGGGGACTGCGCGCCACCGACCTGAATCAGGGTGTGGTGTACGGCACCATGACCGACGAGGTGGCCCTCGACGAGGCCTTCATCAATCGTTTCGACTACGACGAGGTGTTCGGTACGGTGCTGAACCGTTTTTGCGTGGAAGCCGCCTGCGGCCATCCGCTGACGGTCTATGGCAAGGGCGGACAGACGCGCGGCTACCTGGATATTCGGGACACCGTGCGCTGCGTCGAACTGGCTTGTCTGACCCCGGCCAACCCGGGCGAGTGCCGCGTATTCAACCAGTTCACCGAACAGTTCTCGGTACTGGAATTGGCCAACCTAGTGCAGGTTGCCGGCCGCAAGCTGGGTTTGCAGGTCGAAATCGACCATCTGCCGGATCCGCGCGTGGAAGCCGAGGAGCATTACTATAACGCCCGGCATTCCAAACTTGCGGCCCTCGGCCTGCAGCCGCATTTGCTGTCAGAGTCGCTGCTGGACTCGCTCATGAACATCGCGGTTCGCTACCGGGACCGTATTGACGAGTCGCTGTTTCTGCCGCAGGTGAATTGGCGCAACGCGCGCAACGCGCGCTCCAGAACCCTCGCCATGACGGCGGGCAGCAGTCGTGCCGTGAACGGATGTTACGAGGAAGCCAAGGACGCCGCGCTGGGCGACTGAAAAGTCCCGCTGAGGGCGGGCCTCCCGGTCCGTCCTCTTTTTCCCACGGCCATCGCGGTTAGCTCCGGCCTAATGCACCGTGTGCCGGGCCTTCAAGGCAAACGGCGCGATTTCGATGTCGAACTCCTCCCCGCCGGAGCGGACCATCCGGTAGGTGCCTTGCATCATGCCCATGGGAGTTTCAATCGGGCACCAGGAGGAATACTGGAAGGACTGGCCGGGCGTCAGCACCGGCTGTTGTCCAACCACGCCCGGGCCTTTCACTTCCTCGGTGCGGCCCGTGCCATCGGTAATGATCCAGTGCCGGCTGAGAAGTTGAACCGTCTCGCTACCCTGGTTAGTGATCCGGACGGTGTATTGAAAGACCCACTGACCCTCCACCGGCCGTGAATTTTCCGGAGAGTGCTGCGCCAGGACCTCAACCCGAATGCTCTGGGTGATCGCGTCGGACACGGGGGCGAGATCGAAGCGCAACTCTGCCATAGTCAACTATAGATCCTACCCCACTCGGAGGCGCGGCGCACGTCAAACGTAAATCGGCTCCAACTTTTCTACCACGTAGGCGCCGCATCGTTCGTAGCTGGTGCGCGGCCCCTGGCGGGCGATGTCCAGGTCGACGATCAGCCAACCCCGGAACGAAGCCGACTTGAGCACGCGGTGGCAGGCCGGGAAATCGATATCGCCGTCGCCCAGATCGAAGATGTTTTGGAGAAAGTCGGCCCCGCCGCGCTTGGCATCCTTGTAGTCGGCCAGCATCAGCCGGCTCTGGTAGCGCTCCAGAATCTTTGGTACATCCATTCCCGCCAGGTGCAAGTGGGCCGTGTCGGGCGAAAGCTTGAACAATTTCGGATCCGTCATCCCCATGCACCGGTCCAACTCGTCTTCGTTCTGCACGATCTGGCCCATGTGATTGTGCAAGCCCGCCTGGAAGCCCATCTCTCCGGCGGCCTCACCCAGGTGGTTGTAGCATTCGCACATGGTCTTGAAGGCGCCTGGGGCCTCGCCCAGTTTGCGGTTGGGCGAAAAGACCACCAGACGGCTGGCGCCGAACTGTTTCAGAAACGTCATCGCCTGGCGCGCGCTGTCCAGAACGTCCTTCTGTTTCGACGCGTCCTGCGCCGGACCGTTGAACGAGATGGTCACCACCTGCAAGCCCCGCTTTGAAACTTCCCGCTCCATCTGCGGCTGGGTGATGCCGTAGATTTCGAGAATCCTGGGGAACTGCGTCAGGCGCAATCCGATGAAACCGGTATCGTGCATCACGTCCAGAATGTCGGTGAACCGGGAACCTTTGAAGGAATTCCAGAGATTCGATCCCAGTCCCCATTTGACGTTCTTATTGGCGGGGATGCGCTCCGCCGCCCGGCCCAGCGTTGCCGCCAAGGCGCCCAGCGCTTTCATGGCTGTTCTTCGTGTCGTCATAGTCTCCACTCCCCGCCGTCAGGCGCGCCAGTTGATTCCCACATCAAGTTTCTTGCGGGCGAATTCAAAGCTCCGCTCCAGGTCCAGGCGCTGCTGTTCCTTAAGCGCTTCCGCCAGGATGGTCGGCGGATGCGTGCCGGCCACGTCCTCGATCACCATCGCCCCCATATACGGGTGGCCGCTCTTAGCCAGCGCTACGAAGCGGGCGAATTCGCCGGCTCGCGCGTTGGGGAAGGCCTTCCAGAAATCGGCCTCCAGATACGGCAGTACGCGCGGCGGACGGCCGGTGATGATTTCAAGTTGCATCGCCACGCCGGGACAGGCCGCGCGAAAACGCTCCGTGAATCTGGCGAAGTCCACGTTGCCGTCGCCCAATACCACCCATTGCCCGGCCGCCCCGCGCGGGTGCTCGAAAACCACCGAGTCGCGCACGTGGGTGGTGATCACATAAGGAGCCAGAACTTCCAATGTAACCAGCGGATCTTCCACTACCCATAACGGATTGCCGGTGTCCAGGCAGGAGCCGACAAAGTCCTTGCCCGATTCTTCGATCAGGGTTTTCACCTCGCGGGCCTGCATGTCTCCATCATGATTTTCGATGGCGATTTTGACGCCCAGGTCGAGCGCCTGGCTGCGGACCGAGCGAAACACCTGCACAGTATTTTCGATGTGCGCCTCAATCGGCAGCGTTCCCAGCCGGTCCGCGCTTCCGCCCAGGTAGCAACGCATGCAGGCGGCGCCAATCGCCTTGGATACGCGCAGCCCTTCGAGCACGCGTTCGCGCGCCGGGGGCCCGTTGGGGCTGAAAGCGTGGCTGGAAGGGCAAATGCAGCCCGTTCCGCCCTCCAGCACAATCTTCGCTCGTGCGGCCTGGTCCCTGACCTTGGCCAGATAGGCCGCATCCAGGCTTTCGTAATCGCCCAGGCTGGTGATCTGAATGGTGTCCAGTTTCTGGCCGGCCGCGTACTCGATGAGTCGCGGCACCTTCCAGCCGAACGCCCGGAGCGAGTAAGTGTCGAACCCCAGTTTCACACCGGTCCGTTCACTCGCCGACAGGGAGGTGGCGCCCGCCGCGGCGGCCAGGCTCTGAAGAAACCTTCTGCGAACCATGTATCGTTTACCGTTCGGAACCTCATCAATTCTATCCCGTTCCGCGGCTCATCGGGGTCGAGTTCCAAAATCAATCGCGCCGGCTGTCAACTGACGCGGATCACTCTGGCCGGTCAGGCCTGAAGCGCCGCGATTCTTCGGGGCGTTTGCGCCCGCCCACGATCGAAGCGGATTATCGGAAGCCGAAGCGCCCATCAAAAGCCGGCGCACTGTCCCTGTTTCCGCTTAGCCGCGTTTCCACTGCCGGTGATGCTGAGGTTACCCAGGCACTCCAGGTTTCCAGCCACGGTGTTCCCGTCAGCCTCGACCGGCGCCGTGGTGGCGTTGACGTACAGGCTGCCGCCCACCGTGTTGCCGCACGCCGCGGACGAACCGATGTCCACAGGCGCGGCGCTGAGTTGATACGTGACACTGCCGCTCACATTCACATTGCAAACCTGGTTCGTGGTTGAACTGGCCGGAAGCAACCCGACGTTCAGGCTTCCTTGAATCTTGGTGGCCGCGCCCAAGGAAAATGTGCCGCCTCCCAGAACCGTGACATCGCCTTTGATCGTCGAGCCCACCACCACCAGATTACCGCCGATTTGCAGAATGCTTCCGTTCACAGTGCCCCCGAAAATGAGGCAATTCTGCCCTTCCGAGACGGTCAGGCCACCCGCGATGCTTCCCCAGTAAAAGCCATCGCAGCCATTCGGCAAACCCACCCGCACGCTCGGCGTCGAGCAGAGAGCAGGAAGGCAGAAGTTACTCGGAGCAGGAACTGCGGCAATAAAGGTGTTCGTCACCATGGTAGGGCCCGCCGCCGCCAGGTTGCCAATTATGGGCTGGGTGCTGGCCGCCGCGAGGCCCGCCAGCGAAATCGGCGTGTTCCCGTTGGCGCAAAGCACCAGCCCCGTATTCGTATCCGCCCATAAGGTCCCGGTCCTCCCGTTCGAGGAGCAGGTGCCCTCTTGTTTCGCGTTCTTCAAGAAATCCCAAAATCCGGACGCCGGCGCCGGCGCAAACAGGGCTCTCGCGGAACAGGAGGCAGCCGACGTGAATGGAGACTCAGACTCATAAAGATAGCCAAGCCCACCTCCCGGAGGAGCCGAAATGGGAGATCCGGTGGAGCAGGACGCCTGGCCGCTCCAGAATTGATACGCCGAATTGCTGCCCCCCGTTGTGGGATCGGTCGAGTGAAGCACCGCCTGTTGTCCCGCATACGACTCGTAAAGATTGAAGCTCGTGCTCGCCGTCCCCGATTCGACGGTCATGCTCGAAGTGAAGTTGTCGGCGATTGTCGGCTGTGCAGGCATCCAGCGGGCCAACCCTGAGAGTGCGGCAGCAATAGCAAGTATTCGTTTTGTCATAGTGAACGTCCCTCTGTGTGGATGCCCCTTGTCGATGCTCGGACACCGGATCAGGTCATCATCTCACACAAGAAGGCGGGAAAAATGCACTCCGGCGATCACACAGGGAGCAGGGACTCAGGGGGCAGCGCGGTCCACGTTCCGAAGGGGAGCCGACTAGCGCCCCGCTGCCCTTCATGGAAGCCTCGATTCCCCTCGATCGGCTGTTTGCGGCCTTCTAGCCAGTCGGCCACGTCTGTCCCGCGAGGGATAGGAGAGTCGCGTATCAAGCCGGGCGCGCGCCGCGCTGGTATTCCTCGGGAAGATGACGCAAGAGGTCGCGGCCATCGTGAAGAATGCGGGCCACGTCGATGCCACCATCTTCGCGGCGGCGATACAGAAGAAAATGGCGCGGATCCTTCACCCTTGAGCCGCTCACTCTGTCCCGGCTGAACCTCAGGTGATAGGTCCGCGCGCCCTTGATCATGAGCTCAGGCCGGTCCTTCGAGCCTGGCCGCTCGGGATCGACTCCGATATTGCGCACGGCCTGCTTGATGAGCGCCCTATAGCGCGCCGCGGCGCTTTCGCCAAATCGCTGTTCGCTCCAGCGCAGAGCTTCGCGGATATCCTCGCGAGCGGCGGGGGCAAGACTGGGCCGCGAAGCACGCTTCTTAGCCACGCTTGCGCTCGGCGGCTACCTCGGCGGAGACTTCCTCTCCAATCTGGTCGACGTAGGCAGCGAATTCATCCATCGATTCAAACTCGATGCCCTCGCCGCGGTCGAGTCGATCGAAACCTTCCTTGGCGGCGGCACGCAGCCACTCGAGCTTGGCTTGGTCTTCCTGCTCGCGCTGCTCCAGGAGGCGGAGGCCTTCGCGCACCACCTCGCTGGCGTTACTGAAGCGGCCAGAACTGATGCCGGCTTCAATGAAGCGGTCAAGGTGCTCAGTCAGGTTGACGTTCCGCGTTGGCACGCTGCAATCCTCCAGCTAGGACCATCCTACCAGGGTTGGCAATTGTTGCCAATGATCTGCGCCATGAGTGAAATCAGCACCGCCGCCTCTACAACTCTGCCAGCGTCCGGTGGACCATGTGCACGCTGATTGCGCCCTCGCCGACTGCCGACGCTACCCGCTTCACATTGCCCGCGCGCGCATCCCCGACCGCGAACACCCCGGGCAGGCTTGTCTCCAGCATTTGGGGAGGGCGCGGGAGCATCCACCTGGGGCCACTCTCCGGCCCGGGAGAGTCCAGGTCCCGTCCGGTCAAAATAAAGCCCTTGTCGTCCAGCGCCACGCATCCCCGCAGCCACTCGGTTCGCGGCGACGCCCCCGTCATCAGAAATACGTGCCGGATGTCGTGGGCGGAAGTTTCTCCCGTCTTCCGGTCCCGCCAAACCACACGCTCCAGACTGGATTCGCCTTCCAGAGCGACAATCTCGGTATTGAAATGCAGATCAATATTGGGATTCTCCGTCAGCCGCTGAATCAGATATCGGGACATGGTGCCCGACAACTCCCCTCCCCGCACCAGCATATGCACGTGGTGCGCGGTCTGCGCCAGGAACACGGCGGCCTGTCCCGCCGAGTTCGCCCCTCCCACCACCGCGACCTGTTCCCCTTCGCACCACTGCGACTCGATATGCGTGGCACCGTAGTAAATCCCGCCGCCTTCGAATCTCTCCCGGTTTGCGAGCGGCGGCTTGTTGTACTGAGCCCCGGTCGCGATCACGATGGCTCTGGTTGCCAGCGTCTCTCCCGTATCGAGCACCACGGCGTAAGGGCGGTCGTCGCACTGGAGCCGCGCCACGCTGCGCGCGATCATCATGTTCGCGCCGAACTTCTGCGCCTGGGTAGTGGCGCGCGCCGCCAGTTCCAGCCCGGAAACACCCGTGGGAAATCCGAGATAGTTCTCGATCTTCGAGCTCGACCCCGCCTGCCCGCCCGGGGATTGCATCTCGATCATCAGCACGTTCAGACCTTCCGACGCAGCGTAAACCGCGGCGGCAAGCCCCGCCGGGCCGGCGCCTACAATGATCAGATCGCGCACGTGGGTTCTGTCGATGTTGACGTTGAAGCCCAGACAATCCGCCAGCTTCTGAATCGTCGGGCTGCGCATTACTCCGCGGTTGGGGCAGATCACTACCGGCACGTCCGCGAGCTTCACTCCGAAGCGGTCGAGCAGCGCCTGCGCGGTCCGGTCGGCGTCGAGATCGACATAGGTGTAGGGATGTCCGTTGCGGCTGAGAAACTCGCGTAACGCCAGGGTCTGAGCCGAGTGTCGCGAGCCCATCAGTACGAAGTTGCCATAGCCGGAACGGACGAGTTCGAGCCGCCGCAGGATAAATGCGCGCAATAGGATCTCGCTCAGTTCCGCGTCCTTGGCCACCAGCGACCGCAATCCGTCCGCGCCGACTTCGAGAAATTCTCCCGGCTCGGTCACGCGTCCGCGGACCAGACACCGCTGCCCGGAAATCATGGTCATCTCACCGGTGAAATTGCCGGGGCTGTGCTCCACCACCAGGCGCTCGCCGTCAAGAGTCGGCTGCACGATTTCCATGTTTCCCGAAAGGAGCACGAAAAACGGAACCGCGGTATCGTTTGGTTCGAAGAGGATTTCGCCGCGATGAACACTCCGGGAGCGGCCCATCGGACGGATGCGATCGATCTGCGCGGGAGTCAGGACAGGGAACGCCTGAGTGCGGGCGTCCAGTGCGCTTGGCACGAGTTGGGGAGACATGACTCATTGTCTCACTGCCGCCGCCGGCCTCTGAGGGTAGCGTGGCGGAGGCTGTCCAGGCGGGTGAGCCGAGATTTTCTTTCGCTCACCACCCACGAATAGTCTCTAACAGCACTCTTCCCTCCCACGCCATTTGCACCCTCGGTGGGGAGTATGGTGGACTGGTCGGAGAGATCGGGCGGTACGCCGCGGCAATCGCCGACAGGAGGGAACGTGAAGACCTGCGAGCACGTGAAAGAAGCCAAAGACCTGGAGCCATCGAAGCACGTTTGTGAGGAGTGCGTCAAAATGGGAGACAGTTGGGTGCACCTGCGAATTTGCCTGGACTGCGGCCATGTCGGATGCTGCGATTCGTCCAAGAACAAGCACGCCACCAAACACTTCCATCGGTCGCAACACCCCATGATGCGGTCCATTGAACCGGGCGAAAGCTGGGGTTGGTGCTTCGTCGATTCGATCACATATGACCTGTCGCGCGGTGTCAAGCACGCTCAGATTCTCGAATAGCGCGCCGCCACGGCGGTTGCAGTGATAGGATACGTCGAGCGGGTTGCCGATTTCGACACTCGGAGGGATTCTGGATGGTCGCGTACGATGCCATTATCATCGGAACGGGGCAGGCCGGTCCGCCGTTGGCGGGCCGTTTGACGGCGGCCGGGATGACTGTGGCCATTGTGGAGCGAAATCGCTTCGGCGGCACCTGCGTCAACACCGGCTGTATCCCCACAAAAACTATGGTTGCCAGCGCTTATGCCGCCCATTTGGCGCGACGTGGCGCCGAGTTCGGGGTCCACTGCAACGGCGGCGTGCAGGTCGACATTAAGGAGGTGAACGCCCGCCAGCAGCGCATCTCGGGTCAATCGCGCGAGGGTGTCGAAAAGTGGCTCAAGAACATGCAGCGCTGCACGGTGTATGAAGGCCACGCCCGACTGGAATCGCCGCGGATTGTGAGCGTCGGCGCCGAACGGCTCACCGCCGGCCGGATCTTCATCGACGTCGGAGGCCGCGCCGCCACCCCAGAGATTCCCGGCATCGCGGATGTGCCTTATCTCACCAATACTTCGATGTTGAACCTGGATTCCCTTCCCGGGCATCTGATCGTCGTGGGCGGGAGTTACATCGGCCTCGAGTTTGGGCAGATGTTCCGGCGGTTCGGAAGCGAGGTGACCATCGTCGAGATGGGGCCGCGGCTGATCCAGCGTGAAGACGAGGACGTGTCCGCGGCGGTCGGGGAAATTCTCGAGCGGGAAGGGATCGCCATCCGTTTGAATGCCAAGTGTATTCGCCTTCGGAAGCAGGACGGCCAAATCGCCGCCGCTGTGGATTGCACCGACGGTGCGCCGGAGGTCGTCGGCTCCCACCTGCTGCTCGCCGTTGGCCGCCGTCCGAATACCGGGGATCTCGGCCTGGAAGCTGCCGGCGTTGCCACCGACCAACGGGGATACATCGCCGTGGATGACCAGCTGCAAACCAACGTGCCGGGAATCTGGGCTCTGGGCGATTGTAATGGCAAGGGCGCATTCACCCACACCTCTTACAACGATTTCGAAATCGTCGCCGCCAACCTCTTGGATCAGGATCCGCGTAGGGTCAGTGATCGCATCACCGCCTATGCGCTTTATATCGATCCCCCCCTTGGCCGCGCCGGATCGACCGAAGCCGAAGTGCGCCGGTCCGGCAAGCGGGCGCTGATCGGAAAACGGGCCATGACCCGCGTGGGACGCGCGGTGGAAAAAGGCGAGACGCAGGGCTTCATGAAGATCCTGATCGACGCGGAATCGAAACAGATTCTGGGTGCGTCGATCCTCGGCACGGGAGGCGATGAAGTGATCCATTCTATCCTCGACGTCATGTACGCCAAGGCGCCGTACACGATAATCCAGCGAGCCGTACACATCCATCCCACGGTCTCGGAACTGGTTCCCACCTTGCTCGGCGAATTGTCGCCGCTCAATTGAGTTGTCTATGAACGCACACACGATGTTAGCGGATGCGCGCAACCAGACCGATAAGCTCTTCGACCTGGTCCATCCCGACTGGCTCTACCAACGCCCCATTCCGGAGCGGCACCGAATCGTCTTTTACCTGGGACATCTGGAAGCGTTCGACTGGAACCTGTTGCGCCCGCACATGCGGGACGAGGAAGCGTTCCACGCGGGCTTCGACCGGCTGTTTGCCTTCGGTATCGATCCGGTGGATGGCGGCTTGCCGTCGGACGTTGTTTCAGACTGGCCGTCCCTGGCCGAAATTGGCGGTTACAACCGTCGCATCAGACAGACGCTCGATGACGCCGGGCATGATCGCTTTCTGCTTCACATGGCACTGGAACATCGTCTCATGCACGCGGAAACACTGGCGTATATGCTGCATCAACTGCCGCTGGAGGCGAAATGCCCGCAGCCTCAGGCGCCTGTGCCGCCCAGCGAAGCGGTTCGTGGCCAGATGATCGAGATCGCCGCCGGCCGCGCCATCTTGGGACTCGCGCGCGACGGGGCTTTCGGTTGGGACAACGAATTTGAGGCACACCCGGTGGACGTCCCCGCCTTTGCAATCGATCGATACAAAGTCACCAACGGCGATTACCTGGAGTTCGTCGAAGCCGGCGGCTACCACGACCGCAACTTGTGGACCGAGGCTGGGTGGCGATGGAAGGCCGAGCGGAACATCGTCCACCCGGCATTTTGGCAACGCGCCGGCGGCGGATGGCGGTGCCGCACCATGTTCGGCGAAATCCCCCTGCCTCTCGACTGGCCGGTCTATGTCAGCCACGCCGAGGCCAGCGCGTATGCCAAACGGGGCGGCTTGCGGCTACCAACCGAATCCGAATGGCACCGCGCCGCTTACGGCACACCGGATGGCTCCGAGCGGCAATTCCCATGGGGAGACGAGCCGCCCACGCCGCAGCACGGTTACTTCGGTTTTGCCCGCTGGGATCCCGCTCCCGTGAACGCATTTCCCGGCGGGCGCAGCGCATTTGGCATCGACGGTTTGCTGGCCAACGGATGGGAGTGGACGTCCACCCCGTTTGCCCCGTTCGGCGGATTTGAAGCCCATCCATCCTACCCCGGCTACTCGGCCGATTTCTTCGACGGAAAGCATTACGTTCTCAAGGGCGGTTCCACCCGCACGGCCGCGTGCATGCTGCGCCGCTCTTTCCGCAATTGGTTCCAGCCGCGCTACCAGTATGTTTACGCCGGCTTCCGTTGCGCGAGAGGAGTTTGAGCCATGGCGACCAGAGCGCTGGCTGTCCGCGAGGCGGCCGCCTTCGCTGCCGATGTCCGCAACAGCCTGACCAAGCCCGGACAAAAAGAGCTGGCGTCGAAATATCTCTATGACGAGCTGGGTTCGAGACTCTTCGATGTCATCAGCCTGCTGCCCGAATACGGCCTGACGCGCGCCGACGAACGCCTGCTGCGCCGCTACGCCCGCGCGGTGGTGGAGTGCCTCCCCGGAGACACCATGGTCGCGGAGTTGGGGAGCGGTAGCGGGGCCAAAACGCGCTCGATCCTGGAAGCCTTTTCCCGCGGCCGGCACACCTCGTATTTCCCTATCGAGATTTCTCCCACCGCGCTGGCCATGTGCCGCCGAGAGTTGGCCGATATCGATTCCATCAGCATCGTGGGTTTCGAGCGCGAGTACCTGGAGGGTCTCGTCGAAGTCGCCGCGCGCCGCCGCTCCGGCCAGCGGATGCTTGTATTGTTCCTTGGGAGCACCATCGGCAACTTTGACCATCCCGCCGACCTGAACTTCCTCAAGGAGATTCACCTGATCCTGAATCCAGGCGACGCCATGCTGCTGGGCACGGATCTGGAGAAGCCCGTGAGCCGGCTGATTGCCGCCTATGACGATTCGCTCGGCGTTACCGCCGCCTTCAATCGCAATCTGCTGGCGCGAGTCAACCGCGAGCTCGATGCCGATTTCGTGCTCGACAGCTTCCGCCACGAGGCGCGATTCAACGCTGAAAGCCGCAGCATCGAAATGCACCTGCGATCGGTTCGCGATCAGCGCGTGACGGTCGCGAAGGCGGGCTTTTCCATTGCCATTCGCGAAGGGGAAACGATCTGGACGGAGAGCAGCCACAAGTATTCCCTGGCGGAGGTCGAGGCGCTGGCACGCAAGGCCGGCTTCCGCCGTGAAGCGCAGTGGGTGGACGCCGAATGGCCCTTCGCCGAGACGCTGCTGGTGCGCTGCTGAACCGCGGCCGAAGGGAGCGCCTCGGGTCGCGGCGCAGCCAGTCTGCCGTACAATGCTTCTGGATGCCTGTGCTGGAATTTCGCGATGTCGGGTATCGAATTGCCGACAAGACCGTCCTCTCGCACCTTAGCTTTTCCGTGGAAGCCGGGGAAACTCTCGTCCTGCTCGGCCGCAGCGGCTCCGGCAAAACCACCGCGCTCAAAATGACTAACGGTCTTCTGTTCCCGACCACCGGGCAGGTCCTGGTCGAAGGCCGCCCCACGGTCGAATGGGACCCCATCCGCCTGAAGCGGCGCATCGGCTACGTGATCCAGGACACCGGGCTCTTCCCTCACCTTACCGTGGCCGAGAATGTCGGCCTGGTGCCTAAACTGGAAGGTTGGAACCCTTCTGAGCGGGATCGCCGCGCGCATGATCTCCTTGAAAAGGTCGGCCTGGCGCCGGCCGAATTTCTCACGCGCTATCCGCGCCAGCTTTCCGGCGGACAGCGCCAGCGCGTGGGCGTGGCGCGCGCACTGGCCGCCGATCCCGCGCTGCTGCTTTTCGATGAACCGTTCGGCGCCCTCGATCCGGTTACCCGCCGCGAGCTCCAGCAGCAGTTTCTGGATCTCGGCCGCGACTTCCATAAGACTTCCATCTTCGTCACCCACGATGTTCGGGAGGCCTTGCGGCTGGGCACGCGCGTCGCTCTGCTGGTTGGTGGACGCCTGGAAACCATTGCCGCGCCGGCCGAATTTCGAGGCGCCCAAACCGAGGAAGCACGAGCCTTCCTGGCGGGTCTGGAGGACTGATCGCCCGATGCGCTCCGATCTTTCCCACGACATCCTCCAACTTACCGGTGAACACCTGCTGCTGGTCGTGAGCGCGATGGGCATGGCCATCCTGCTCGGGGTGCCGGCCGGCATTCTGCTCACCCGCCGCGCAGCCCTGCAAAGATGGCTGCTGGGATTCGCCAGCGTGGTTCAGACCATTCCAAGCCTGGCGCTGTTCGGGTTTCTGATTCCGGTCCCCCTGATCGGCGGTATTGGGCCGCGCACCGTTATTGTGTCACTGGTGCTTTACGCGCTGCTCCCCATCATGCGCAACACCTTCGTGGGCATCGTCAGTGTGGACGCGGCCGTCTGCGAATCCGCCATCGCCATGGGCATGACCGATTGGCAGCTTCTACGCCTGGTACAATTGCCTCTCGCGGCCCAGACCATTCTGGCAGGCATCCGCATTGCCACCGTGGCCACTATCGGCACCGCCACGATTGCGGCCGCGATCGGCGGCGGCGGGCTGGGTGTATTTATCTTTCGCGGCGTCGCATCCGTGGATTCGGCCCAGATTCTGGCTGGCGCGATGCCCGCGGCTCTGATGGCGCTCATGGCGGATGGGGGATTAGGATGGGTCGAACGAAGGTTGGCGCCGGCCTGATCGCCGCACTTCCGTGGTGCGCGTGGCTGTGGTGCGGGTGCTCGCGCCCGGCCGCCGATCGCGCCATCACCGTGGGTTCGAAGAACTTCACCGAACAGGTCGTGCTCGGAGAAATCATCGCCCAGCACTTGGAACATCGGCTGCATCGGCCCGTCGAACGGCGCCTCAATCTTGGCGGAACCTTGTTGGCGCACCAGGCGCTTCTCGGCGGCCAGATCGATCTCTATCCCGAATACACCGGGACCGCGCTGGCTGCGATTCTCAAAGACTCCTCCGCCCCCGCCGGCTCGGCCGCCGCGCTGGCCCGGGTGCGTTCCGAATACCAGCGCCGCTTCCACGTCGAGTGGCTCGACCCCTTGGGCGTCGACAATGGATTTGCAATCGTGGTGCGCGGCCCGGACGCCCGCCGGCGCCACCTGGAAACGCTGACCGATGCCTCCGGTGCCAGCGAGCCGTGGACGCTGGGTGCGGGCTACGAATTCGAACAGCGCCGCGATGGATTAGCCGCGCTGGAGAGTACCTACCGCCTGCGTTTTTCCTCCGCGCCCAAGAGCATGGATCTCGGTCTGCTTTACCAGGCACTGGAGCAGCGGCAAGTCGATATGATCGCCGCTAACGGAACCGACGGCCTGCTGTCGAAACTCGATCTCAAGGTGCTTGCCGACGATCGTCACGCCTTCCCGCCCTACCAGGTTTCGATCGCCGTGCGCCAGGACCGCCTGCGGCGGATCCCTGGCCTTGAACCAGCCTTGCGCGAATTGTCGGGCAAATTCACCAATAAAGCCATGCAGCAACTCAACTACCAAGTGGACGCCCAGCACCGCTCCGCCGGCCAGGTCGCAGCCGGGTTTTTGAAGGAAAAGGGAATGTGACCTCATGGCGAAATTCGAGCAGGCGTTTTCGCCTCCCTGGCCTCGCTTGGGTTAGTTGGGCTTACCGCCGAACACCTGTAGCGGCTCCCTTTCCCGACCAGGCAAAAGTGCGCCGGACCTTCGGCTTGGAATGAAAATTTCCGCCCGCTGCGGTGCTCTTGCGGTCAATCCGCGGCGGGACCGGCTTCGTGGATGGCGTAGGGTTGTCTGGACTGGGATGCCGCGGCCAACTGTTCCACCAATTCCCGGAGCTTCTCTCGCTCCAACGGTTTCGTCAGGTAGCCGTTCATGCCGGCAGCCAGGCAAATGTCGCGATATTCTGTTCTCGCGTGCGCGGTAAGCCCGAAGACAACGGGCTGGCGGTCGAGCGGGAGGCGTCTGCGGATTTCCCGCGTGGCGGCCAAGCCGTCGACCTCAGGCATCTGCACGTCCATTAAGACCAGGTCGTATGGATTCCTCAGCACGGCCGCGATGGCCTGCGAACCATCCGCCGCAAGATCCGCAATTACCCCGAGTTTCTTCAGCAGCGTGAGGGCGAGTCTCTGATTGACTACATTGTCTTCCGCCACCAGTACTCTTAACTGGTGTGCCGCGGCCACCGGTGTCTGCGGAGCCGTGCGCGGCGCCGCCGGTTCCGGCGCGTGGCCCATGACAACCGTGAACCTAAATCGCGTACCCTCGCCCAGCCTGGAGTCCGCCCGGATCGTTCCTCCCATCAGTTCGACCAGCAGTTTGGAGATCGCCAGACCCAGACCGGTTCCTCCGTAACGGCGGCTGATGGAGGCATCCGCCTGGCTGAATGATGAGAACAGGCGAGGCAGATGGTCGGACGCAATCCCGATACCTGTGTCCCGCACCTCGATGGCGATCGAATGCGTAGTCTCGTCCGGCCGCCCGATTACGGCGACTTCGGCCCCGGCCGGTTCGGCTTCGACCCGTTCCAGGCTGGCCGAGAGCACCACCTCCCCAGCACTGGTAAACTTCAGGGCGTTTGAAATCAGGTTCAGAATCACCTGCCGCAAACGAGTTTGGTCGCCGGCAACCCAGGCGGGCAGTTCCGGCGCCAGATCGCAAACCAGGCGCAGCCCTTTTTCGTCGGCCAGCGAGCGAAACAGCCCTATGCTCTCTTCAAGGGAGCGTCGAAGCTGGAAGGGTGCGACCTCCAGTTCCAGTTTTCCGGCTTCCACCTTGGAGAAATCCAGAACGTCGTTAATCACCCTCAGGAGCCCATCCCCGGAAGAGCGGATCATGCGGACCACCTCCATCGCCTCGGCGGGGACCGGCATGGACTCCAGTAGCCGGCTCAACCCGATCACGCCGTTCAACGGCGTACGGATCTCATGGCTCATGGTTGCCAGGAATCGGCCCTTGGCATCGCTGGCCGCGTCCGCCCGCCGCTTCTCCTCCAGTACCTTGGTACGTTCCGCTTCCAGCTCGGACGTCCGCTGCTGCACCGCCTCCTCCAGTTGACGGTTCCGGTGCAACAGCAAACGGTTCCTCCACAAGATGATGCCCCATACCGCAGCTCCGGCAAACAGACCCGCGGCCGACCGCAACCACCAGGTCTCCCACCACCTCGGTTCGACCCGGAACTCCGCCGCGGCCAGTTTCGGCGAGAAAGGTCCGTCACGGACCCGCGATCGGACTTCCAGGCGGTGCAGGCCCGGGCCAAGGTCGGCGAAGGAGATGGTCCGCTCCGTGGTATCTATCCAACGCTCCCCGTCCAGCCGGTAAGCAAAGCGAACCAGTTGCTCGCTCTTGTAAGCCAGCGACGAGAAGTTAGCGTTGACAACCCGCGACTTCTGGTCGATCTCCAGTCCGGTGATGATCGGAGCGGCCACCGGCGGTCCCGAGAAGTTGCCGCCCGGAGGCCGGTAGTGCGCCAACCCGCCGCTGGTGCCGATCCAGACGCTGCCGTCCGGATCGGCCCAAAACGCCTCCCCGTCGGTGTCGTTCCAGATCAGCCCGTCTTCAGTGCTCAGATAGCTCCAGGAGCCGGCGGCCAGCACAGACACTCCATTCGCACCGCCTCGCCAGAGGCGCCCTGACGCGTCAAAGCCGTGAAAGGCCGTGACTTCCACCGATAGGTCGTCGGCAGCGAAGACTGGTGTGGCACGAACAATGCGATCTCCCGAGAATTCCACTCTCTCAATTCCGGCGTCGAGGCGGTGGTGCAGCCATAGAGCGCCGTCAGGACCGACCGTCGTGATGTATGGGTTGTCGCTCAGCAGTCCGTCGGCCTTCCGGTACCGGCGCCAGCGGTCTTGGCTGAGTCTCCACAACCCGTCGGGATTGGTGATCCACATGTTCCCCTGACGGTCTTCCGCCATGGCCCACGCCCCGTGATCGAAAGACGGAGGCTGATCGATGTGCTGGAAGCGAGCGGATACCGACGGCTGGTCGTTGCGAAAGACGCCGCAACCGGTGGCAACCCACAGCCTGTCCAGGTGATCCACGAAGCCGCGGTGCGAGGTACACCTGAGCCCCTCCGCTGCGCCAGACAGGCGAATTTTCCCGGTTGCAGGGTCGATACGTGCCACGCTTCCCGGCTTCACTACCGCCCAGATGGCGCCGTCGGCAGTCTCGCCCAACCAGCGCACGTTGTCGCCCCCTAAGCCGTTCTTTCTGGTCCAAGTCCTTGGTTGCCCGCTCCCGTCCAGCCGCGCCAGGCCCAGGGAGGTACCCACCCAGAGCGCGCCTTTCCTATCTCGTCGGATGCTCCAGATCAGGTCGGATGGCAGGCCTTGGGCCCTGGTCCAGGCTTCCCACTCGCCGTAACCCTGCCAGCGGGCCACGCCGGCCCCGATCAACCCCACCCAGATGGACCCTTCACGGTCTTCAAGGACGGCGCTGGTCATGGCGGTGCGCAGGCCCTGCTCCTCATCGATATCACTCCAGCCGCCTTCGCGGTGGACCGCAACACCCTTGTCGGTCGGAACCATGAGCGATCCATCCCGGCCGGCTGTCAAGGCGCCCCAGAAGATGTTGGATGCGATGTCCGGGTTTTCCCGTACCAGCCGCGCCGCACCGGGCGGTTTTCGATAGAGTTTGCTGGGGCTGCGGGCCCATACCGAGCCATCCGGTGTGAAGCCAATGGCGTCCCACGCATCGTCCGGCAAACCTTCCGCGGGCCCGAACCGGGACACGCGCCCGCCCTCCTCCACGCATAGCCGCCGCCCGCAGCCAAACCACAGTTGCGAGCCGTTCCGCGCAATTCCGCGCATGGCTGTGCCGGCAAGTTCGGGCCCCAACGGATAGGGCTGCGCCGCGAAAGAACCGTCACCTTTCGGCGCGGCAAGGTACAAGCCGGTGGGAGTCGCCACCGCTAGCCGTCCGCCCACGCCATCTGCCATTCGCTGCGCGCCGGACGTCATGCCGCTAAGCCCGCTGACCGGGTGGAACTTCTTCCCGTCGAAGCGGAAAATCTGCGCACAGGTATTGGCCCAGAGCGCTCCGTCCGCAGCCACGTGCAGGCCATGGACTTCGGAGATGCACGGCAAGCCTTCGGCGGCTGCCATCAGGCGAAAACGGGTGCCGTCATACCGGTACAGGCCCCCTTCCGACCCGGCCCAAATGTAACCGGCGCCATCCTGCGCCAAGGACAGTATGACCAGGTTCTGAAGCCCGTCGGCAGCCCCGTAGGTGCGGAAGCTGTACTGCTGGGCAACGCCAGAGCCGTTCCACGCCAGAATTACTGCGGCACACGCACCGAGGCTATGGCGCAAACACATCACCATATTTCATATCGGCGGAAGTGCGAAGGATTGTATTAACTAAAACCTCGCTGGAAACCCGCCATTCCTGCTTCTGCACCGGCAGATTTCAGGTGTCGGCGAGTGTGCGGCAGGAAAAGGGAGAGATCGCCGAATCCTTGGGAACGTGCTGGGATCTCGGCTCCAAAGGGGCGCCAGGTGTCAGCCTATTGGCGTAAGCCGATTGCGGGTTCACTCAGCCCGTTCGTTTTCCCACCAGTTGGCTCAATTCCTTGATGGCTTCCATCAAGTGTTCCGATTGGGCACTGAGTTCCACCGAAGCCGAGGCGCTCTGTTCGGCATGAGCGGCCACGCCTTGTGTGACCGAACTCATTTCAGACACGGCGCTGGCGACCCTTTCCATGCTGGCGCGCTGATCCTCCGCGGCGTGTGTGATCGATCCTACGGCTTCATCGAGCGGCTTGCCGCGGCTCTCGATTTCGCGCAGTCGTTTTACCACCTGCCCGCAGATTTCGGCGCCGCGTTGGGTGCGCTCGATGGCGTTTCCGACCAGCGTCGTGGTTTCTTTCGCCGAGGCCGCGCTTCGCTGAGCCAGGTTGCGCACCTCATCGGCCACCACCGCAAATCCGGCGCCGGCTTCTCCCGCCCGGGCGGCTTCCACGGCGGCGTTCAGTGCCAGAATGTTCGTCTGGAAAGCGATTTCGTCAATTGCCTTGACAATCCTGGCAACCCCCTGACTTGCCTCCCCGATTTCATCCATGGCATCGGTCATTCGTTTCATATCGGCCACGGCTTGCAAGGCAGCTTCACTGGTTTGTTCGGTAAGAGCCTTGGCCCGGCGGGCGCCATCGGTGCTGTTCCTGATTTTTTCCGATATGCTCCCAACCGAGCCGTTAATTTCCTCCAAAGAGGCGGCCTGTTCGGTGGCGCTCTGTGCCAGGCTTTGGCTGGCCGCGGCGATTTGACCGGCGGCGGAAGATGTCTCCGTGCTGGAGGCTCCCACCGTGTCTATGATTTCCGCGAGCGGCCGGATAATATCCCTTTTGCTATACCAATAGAAGCCGACGGCGGTCAAAATACCGATGGGGATCGCCCACAGCAGAGTGGTTATCCACGCCCCCGATTGTGCCTTGGCCGACGCCACACGGTCGACCTGGTCCAGATGCGCTTTCAACACGAAAGCGCCATGAATCTGTCCCCCTTTCCATCCTTCCATCTTGTATCCGAGCGCGTCGTTGCCATCGTGGGTCGGGCTGTTAGCCGGGTCTCCATGGCAAATCAGACAATCCTCGGTGAGGCGGATCGGCCGGGCGTAGACGATCAGGTTCGCGCTCCGGTCGGCGGCGAAGTATTCTTCCTGGCCGCTGGCTTCGAGCGCATCCAGGATGGCAGCTTCTTCCGCGGTCGGTTCATTCCGGGAATCGCGGGCTTGACGTTTGGGAACCCTAAACTCAAAACCCTCCCGGTCGGCAACCTTATGGATGGAATTCCATGCAGCGACGACTGGGACACTATCGTATAGGCTGGTGTGCCGAAAGTCGCCGCCCTGCTTCGCGTCGCGCTCCATAGCCGCTTCGTCGAACGCATGCCGGGTCCGCAGACTAGATATCGAACTGCGCACCTCCTCGGCCGCGGTCACCGCCGCCCTCATGGTATTGCGCGTCAGTTCGATTCCCTGATCGCCAATCACCCGGTGCTGCACCCATAATGCCGTCAAGGTGCTCAGCACCACACTGCCGGTGGCTACGACGATCACTTTGCTTCCGATTGTCATAAGAATGCGCCCGACCGTTTAGCTCATCACAGGGAACATATCGGAAGAACTCTTCGCTCGCAGTAGGGCGCCTTTCGTGGATTTTATTCCACGAAGAAGGACGGAACCGATATCGCCCGATGCGCTCGTTACGCGGCCGCCCTTTACAAGTTCAACTGGCCCCGAGGGACGCGGGCGAGCCGCGCTTTCAGACGCTGTTCTCGGCGGCGCATCTCGGGCGTATCTTCCAGTGCCAGCGCGGCGCGGGCCATTTCGAGCGCCATGGCATAATTGCGCTGGCGGTGCTCGTAATCCTTGGCTAGCGCCTCGAGTGCGCGCACTTGATAAGGATTGCGCGATTGGGCCAGTTCGGCCACCGCGCCCAGAGCCGCTTCCTCCCTGCCCAACCGCCGTTCCAGGGCGGCCGCGTCCCAGAGCGTGCGAAACAGCAGATGATCGGGAAGGCCGAGATCGACGGCGCGGCGGAGCAGGTCGAGGGCTTCCTGGTGCCGTTCCGCTTGGGCGAGCCAGCGCGCCAGCCCGACCAGGTCCGCCCCGTGGCGCAACGCCCGGGCGCCGGCCTGGGACCGAAACGCCTGCGGCACGATGGCCGTAAGGCAAGCCAGAGAAAGGATATCGATGGCGTTGTGATGGAAAATCGGCACCAGGCGAAAAGCCTCTTGCCGGCGCAGAAACTCAAAATAGCAATACGGGATCATTTCGCCGGGCAGGTCGCCCTGGCGCTCGACGCCCAATACCTGCTGCTCCAGGTCCACCAGGCGGCAGCTCTCCAGGCGCAGTTTCCACAACCGCCGCGCGCCGAACAGCAGATCCAGGTGCTCCATGCGGTCGAAAGGATGGCGCGCGCGCACCATCCGGTACCGGGTTTCGAGCAGCGGTTGATCGTAAGCCTTGCCGTTATACGTCACCATCACGTCGAAATCCGCCAGGTACTCGGAAAGCCGGCACAATACCGACGCCTCTTCGCCATAATCGCGCATGAAGAACTGGCGCACGCGAAAACCGGAGGCGTCGATCGAACCGACGCCGATCAGAAATGCATAGGTTCCCGTGCCTCCGGCGAGGCCGGTGGTCTCGGTGTCGAGAAACGCCCATTTGGCGGGATGGACGGAGGCGATGGAGTCGCCCGAAAGCGGCGACAGCAGGTCGCCGGGCAACTCGAACAGGTCCCCGATGTCGATCGAGCCATGGCGCCGGTGCCGCTCCCAGAGCCGCTCCGTTTCGAAGTGCTCGCCGCTGGAGGTGCGCACCACCTCGCCCGAGATCAGCTCTTCCAGGAAGGCTCGCGAAGCCGCGTTGGCGCGGCGCGGCGCAGGCGAAGCGCCAGCGTACTTCCGATCGATGCGCGCGATCCGCTGCCGGAGCTCGGCAAGCTGCTGCTTCAGATCCTCCATCTCCGCTTCGCTTTTTCTTTGCCTAATATAGCAAGCGTGGCGGTACGATACCATCCCGGCCCCAGGGCGATTCCGCCGGGCTACGATCGCCGGGATGTCGATGCTGCGCCGGAAAGCGGCGGCGACTGGTGTATCATGGCTGGAAACCGGTCAGTTTCAGAGAATCGTTTGCGGATCGCGCCTTTGTAATCGGGCGCCATCAATGCAATCCGCTATCGCGGTGAATTCCCGAGCGTCGGCGGCGAAACGGTGGTCCCGCCGGTGCGCCGGCTGGCACAACGTTCGGGATCGAATTGAGGTTAAGTCTTGATGCGAGATGTCAGTAACGGAATGACCCTGTTGGCAATCGCGCTCGGGGTAAGTATTGTTGCCTCGGGCCAGGGCGGCAACGGCCGCGCCGGACGAGCCGCCCAAGCGCAACAGGTTGGAGCCCCGCAGGCCGGAGCGCCCGCGAATACGGCGGGGCGGGGCGACGCCGGCGATTTTTACAACTACGATACGGCGGCCGGTACAGGATGGGCGATCCCCGATGCCCCGCCCGCCGAAACGCATCAGAAGATCCCGGTCAACGGGGAAGCGCTGGCCTACACGGCGCGGGCCGGTTACCTGCCCCTGCGAAACGCGACCACGGGTCAACCCGAAGCCCACCTGTTTTACACCAGCTACACCAAGGACGGCGCCGGCTCGTCCCCGCGCCCGGTCTTGTTTTTCCTGGGCGGCGCGCCCGGAGTGGCGGCTGCTTGGCAGGAGTTCGGCGGGCTGGGCCCGAAGCGGATGAGGTGGATGAACGACGGCACCGCCGGGATGCCGCCCTTCGGGTGGGTGGACAATCCCCATACGCTCCTCGGCCAGGCGGATCTGGTTTTCGTGAATCCGGTGGGGACGGCATTCAGCCGGCCCGACCAGCCGAACCGCGGCACGAGCTTTTGGAATACCGCCGCCGACGTGGCCTCGCTCGCGGAGTTCGTGCGGAGTTTTCTCAATACTTACAGTCGCCGCAATTCACCGCTCTTTCTGGCGGGCGAGGATTTTGGCACGGCGCGGGCGGCGGGTTTGGCCGCCTATCTCATCGAACACCAGACGCCGGTTCAGGGCGTGGTGTTGTTATCGATGGCCATGAGCCCCGACGCCGTGGCCGGCGACGAGCAATACATCACGCTGCTGCCGAGCCTGGCGATGGCCGCGTGGCATCACAAGAAGCTGGCGCCCGAATTGACCGCCATGAGCGCCGAACAGATTTCCGGCCAGGCGCGCCAGTTCGCATCCCGCGAGTATCTGCACGCACTCTATAAGGGAGACCGCATGACGCCGGAGGAGCGCGCCAAGGTAGTTGCGGACCTGTCGCGGTTGACCGGCCTCTCGAAGGCATTTATCGTCAACAACGATTTGCGTATCTCGCTCGACCGCTTCAACACGGAACTGCTGCTCGACCAGCGCCGTTCGCTCTCGAACTCCGATTCCCGTGTGACCGGCTTTGTGCCGGCCCCGGCGGGCGGGCGCGGATTTGGCGGCGGGCGGGGTGGCTTCGGCGCCCCTCCGGCACCCATCGATTTCAATCTGAGCCATCTGGCCGGCGGCTTTGAAACCGCCTACGATGCCTATCTGCGGCGCGAGCTCGGCTTCGACGGCAACGGAATCTTCTACCTTTCGAGCGGCGGCGTCGGCACCTTCACATCCACCGGGAGCGATGACGCCAGCCTGGCCATCGCTTTCGCCCGCAACCCCGGCCTGCGCCTTTTCGTGGGCATGAACTACTTCGATCTGAATGCGCCGTTCTACGCGGCCGAATTTACCCTGGCTCACCTTAGCGTGTCGCCGGAGGCGCGCGCCCATAACATCACGGTCGGTCGCTTCGAGGCCGGACAGATGACCTATGTCGACAACAAGGCGCTGGCCGAACTCAAAGCCGGCCTGGCCAGGTTCATCGACGCAGGCGATTTGCCGTCGCATAAGTAAGCCGCGCAATCAAGGAGCAATGTCATGAGAACCTACACGCGCTCGATCCGCAACTTATGTACCTTACTTATCCTGATCGCTGGCGTGGCAGCGCAAGCCTTCGCACAGGGCCGGGGGGGCGCCCCAGCCGCGACTAACGACTTCTATCGTTTCAATTACGACACCGAAGAGATGCAGCCGATCCAGTACCCCGCCGAACCGGTTACCACCCAACATGAGATCGCACTGCACGGAGAGACCATCCAGTACACGGCCCGCGCGGGATTCCTGCCCATCCACCAGGCCACCAGTGGTCTGACCGAGGGGCATTTGTTCTACATCTATTATTCCAGGAACGGAGTCACCGATAAGTCCAAACGGCCGGTCTGGTTCCTGTTCAACGGCGGACCGGGCGCGGCCACGGTCTGGCTGCACATGGGCGCTTTTGGCCCCAAGATGGTGAAGATGAACCCGAACGGCCTGGCAACGCCGCCGCCGTACACTTATGTCGATAACCCTAACTGCCTGCTCGATACCGGCGATCTGGTCTTCATCGACGCCATGGGCACCGGCTTCAGCCGCCCGGAGCAGCCAAAATATGGCCCCGACTTTGGCGGCGTGGAGAACGATCTGGCCGCGTTCGGCGAGTTTATCCGCAGCTTCCTGAACGAATATAATCTCTGGGGATCGCCTCTGTTTGTCGGCGGCGAGAGCTACGGCACGACGCGCGCGGCGGGCCTGGCCGGCTATCTTACCGACCACGACATCCCCATTAACGGTGTGATGCTGCTGTCGGCGGTAATCGATTCCAATGCCAGCGCCGGCGAACAACGCCAATTGCAAACCCTGCCCACCGAGATCATGACCGCGCATTTTCACAAAAAGGTGGCGCCCGATCTTCAAAAGCTGAGCGTGGAACAGATGGCCAAACAGGCGCGCGAATTTGCCTCCGGCGAATACCTGGAATATCTCTTCGATGGCGCGCGCGCGACAGAAGCGCAGCGCGAGAAAGCGCTCACCGACTTTGCGCGCTACACGGGACTCTCCAGGACTTACATCGACGGCCTCGACCTGCGTGTCCCGCTGGGGCCGTTCAGCACCGAACTGCTGCGCGATCAACACCTGATGACGTCGCGCCTCGATTCGCGTTTCGCCGGCTACCAACTGGATGCGGGATCGACCAATACCAGTTTCGATTACAGCAACGCCAATATCGAAGATTGTTTCTTGACCGCCTTCGAAGCCTACGTCCGCAACGATCTGAACTATAAGAACGACAACCTCTACTACGTTGCCGGGAACGCGCCGCCGTGGTCCGGCGAATACAATACCGTGGTCAATCTCGAAGACGGTTTCGCCAAGAATCCGCACATGCATCTTTTCGTGGGCATGGGATATTACGATTTCGCCTGCCCTATCCCTGGGCTACTACGAATCGGGTCACATGGTCTATATCGACCAGCCCTCGGCGGCTAAGTACCACGCCGACCTGGTGAAGTTCGTGCAGGCGTCATTGCCAAAATGACGCTCGTGGCGCGGGGGGGTGGGACAGACCATCGCTTTCGTGGTCTGTCAGCCCCTCGCCGAGGTTAACAGCCTGACAGACGACGAGAAACGATCGTCTGTCCCACCTGCCGGGTCAGGACCGGCGTCTAGCTCAGAGCGCCGCCGCCAGAATCTCCTGTATTTCGCCGTCGCTCAAAACCGTGGGGTTCGATTTCATACTGTTCGCCTTGGCCGCCTGCGCGGCTACCGTGGGGAAATCCTCGGCGCGGACGCCGTAGCTTCCGAGCGGCCGGATTTCCAACCGCCGGGCCAGGCCGGCCAGCCAACCCGCGGCATCTTCCGCCTCCGCCTGGGGATTACCCGTGAGCAGGCGTGCGATTTCGGCGTACCGGCCGAGCGCCGGGCTGGTCGGATGGCGCTCCCGCAGCGCCCGCACATTCGCCGCCGTCGCGTGCGGCAGCAGCGCTGCGCACACCGCCCCGTGGGGCGCGTCGAACATTCCGCCCAGCGGCGCGGCCAATCCGTGTACCGCGCCCAACCCCGAGTTGGCGAGAGACAGGCCGCCCAGCAGGCTGGCCCAGGACATGGCCGCCCGCGCCTGGGTGTCGGCGCCGTTCCGCCACGCCCTCTCCAGCGCCGTGCGCGCGCTCTTCAGCCCTTCGACGCAAAAAAGATCGGCCATCGGGTTGGCCCGCACCGAAACGTACGGCTCGATTAACTGCGTGATTGCGTCCAGGCCGCTCGCCGCCGTCGCCGCGCGGGGCAGGGAATAGGTCAGACCCGAATCGACCACCGCCAGCCGCGGCAACATTCCGGCCGAGCGCAGGCTGGCTTTCACGCGCCGCTCCGGCGAGGCCAGCACCGCGTTCCGCGTCACCTCCGAGCCGGTCCCGGCCGTAGTCGGGATGGCGATACAAGGCGCTGAAGGGTTGGTCAGTGGCCGTCCCTTGCCGATCACTTCCAGGTAATCCAGCGGGTCGCCAGGATTGGCCAGCAGCGCCGCCAC
>JBEKZL010000470.1:0-3077 GCA_049509915.1 Bryobacteraceae bacterium
CTATAACGGATGGGAAGATGAGCAGCGCTCTTTCGATTCCACCTGCCGCAAGTTTCACCGCTTCCTCACTCAATCTCAGCGCTGAGACCCGCATCTTACCCACAGATTCCCCGGACGAACCAGTTAATTAGAGAAGTCCTTCCACGATCTTCCGGGCATCGTCGGCAGTTTCCGCTGCCCAGACGCCGAGAATCGCGAGGTCGAACTTCCTGAGAGACCGTTCACGTTCCTTCCGGGCTGAGGATTGGGCAACTTCCAAAGCTTTGCGCAGGCTCTTTGGCGCGTCCCACTTGAGCGATATGCTGTCGTCGCTGCAATCGAAACCGAGACGAGCGAGGTTCTCCTCGGCATCCCGAGCCTCCTTGCGCAGCTTACGCAACGTTTCTATCGCGGGCGTCGCACCGCTTTTCCTCCGCGAGCTTCAGCATCACCTCATCCTCCACCCGGTCGTTCATGGCAGTCTCCGATTCGAGATCCGCTTGGGCACGTTCTTTCGCCTGAACAAGCATGCGCGCGAAGACGTCACGCTGCTTTTGGTTGAATGGTTGTGTTGTTTCCATGTTTGTAGTTTTTGATGTGCCTTTCGCCCCACAACATAAATCTGTCGGCGGTAAGACCCGCCGAAAAAAACTTGTCTCGCCCACCCGTCGGGGCACGACCGCCCCGACGGCACCCTCATTCCACCGGCACACCGGCAACGTTGCCGTCGCCGCCCTGCTCGCGGTTCTGCCGGGAGAGCTCGTTCACCATTCCGACTAAGAAAGCTCCCATGGCCTCGACACGCCTCCGTTCGTCCGCCACCAGTTCCTTCGGGCTCCTCTCCTTCACCGGAGCGCTCTCCACGATCTCCACCTGCGAAGGGTCCAACTCCAGAACCACCCGGCCGTTGGATGCATACCATTCGATGTACGGATACTGGACATAGGGATAGAAGGGATCGCCCGCTTCGATGTGCGCGCGGTAACGCCGGGCGAACTCCTGCCGGCGCTTCTCCCGTTCGGCCTGACTGTTTCCCGCTTCGTCCCAGAGGATCTCATTTTGCGCCATGAGTCTCTCTGCGATCGCATCGGTCCAGGGCCAAGAGAAATGCCTGCGGTGATGTCGCCGGCCGTACCCCGCTGCACGCGAGCAAACCCTTCCATGTATGTTCCCGTCCCACCCTGGCACGCGTCCCTCGGCTCGGGATTCGAGAGCCGGATCAGCTTTCCGCGGATGTCCTCGTGGAAATCGCCCGTAAGGTCGAAGACCACCCTGAGGTTCTGCTGGCCGTTGCGAAGGAACCGCATCCAGCCGGTCACGTTCCCAGGCACACGGTTATCGAGTTCCCCGTCGATGAGATTGCTATATGGTCGCCACGCATAATGCTTTGCATGGTTGGTTTATCCGGGCCGACCTTTGTTCTGCCCCGGCGGGTGAGCGATACCTCAAGATTCCTTTCTTTTTCGTGGCGCGTGCCGGCTGAAGGCCATGCTTGGCGAGCAGACGTCCCGCTTCCGCGAGATCCGCGTCGCGCTGGGCACTCTCGGCGTTTTCGATGAGCGATGGGACGTACGGCGCCGCTTCCTCCACCATGGCCCCGTTGATATCCGCATAGCTGCCGCAGACCCACGGCCCGCCATATTCAACCGAACGGCATTCTCCGCGCTTGTCGAACTGCGAAAGGAACTTGACCGTCTCCTCTCCCGATTCGAAGTACGTCCGATAGAAGCCGCTCCGGTTGTAGTGGGCGATGAAACCGCAATGCTGTATGAGATGGTCATAAAGCCGTTTCGTGAAATCCGCGTCCCGCAATCCATGCTTCAAAAACCGCACCCATGTCCTGAGCACGAGCCCTTTCTCGCGAGCCGACATGAACTCGCCGTCGCTGAAGTTGTACGTCATGCGTGTACCGACGCACCCGTGGCGAAGGCGCGCCGGCACGCGCCACGAAACCTGCTTCAAGCCTTTGTCGGCGCCTCCTCCTCCCGAGGCGTCTCCGCGTTCGTCCGGGCCTGGCGCCTCCGCGCCGGACCGGGCTCCGTGGATTCCCCGGCAACCTCGGCACGACCGCTCACGCGGTCGCGCATCTTCGCGCATACGATGTTATAGACCACCTCGACCTTCTCGATCGGGCCGGTCTCGAAGAATTTCAGGATGCTGACTTCGTCCATAACCGTTTCCTTTGCCATATGCTTTTTCCTTCCTTAACAGGCCGCTCCAAAATCCCCGAAATCCGTTGATTCCGCTACACTTGCCGCTTCAGACCTGTTCCCTCGCCGGAACACTTCGAAAGAACAGGTGCCGATGAGCGGTTCCGCCTTGCCGTCGGGCGTACGCCGCCAGATCGGCGCGAGTATGCCCCGGTCGCGGATCGCGCCGATGGTCGTGAACGCGAACCGGTCGCGGCTGTCCGCGATCGCGCGCGCGAGCGCCGCGAGCCGGCTCTCCCGGTCCACGACGACCAGCACGGCCGCGACCGGAAACTCAGGCAGCCCGCGCCGGTAGTGCGCGATCTTCGAACCGATGAAGTATCGCAATCCCTCCCCGCCGCGGTCGTATTCCACCGCGAACGTGCGTTCCGACGCCCGGAAGATCGCGTCCGGCACGATCGGATGCTTCCAGCCGAGGGCGGGCAGTTCCCATGCTGCGAAAAAATATGCGAGCCTGCCCAAGAGTTCCGCAGCGATGCGGATGTCGTTGATCCCGGTCAGGTGATCCAATTGCTTCGGCAATCTCCGCTCCAAAACCATCGCTATTCCTCCGTCGCGTTCCGTCTCCAGCACGCGCCCGGCTTCGCGTCCCAACGTGAACAGCGCTTCCCGCATCCGGCCCTCCTGGTGCTTCACGAGGTAGCCGGCCGCTGCCAGCTTCCGCAGGCGCCGGCGCGCCGCGCTCGCCGACGCGTTCGGAAAGAACCGCCGCCGCACCTGGCCGGTAGTGAGCCATCGGGCCGCGAGCAGGAGCCGCAGCAGATCCTTCCTTCCCGTTGCGCCTCGGTCAACGTCCCCCAGAATCCGTCCAGACTCTCTTGTTTGCGATCCTCCGCCACGGACAAAACCCGCCCGCGCACCAAGTCGTTGACCACCGTCATGTATTTG
>JBEKZL010000471.1:0-3019 GCA_049509915.1 Bryobacteraceae bacterium
CGGGCCGGAGGCCGTCGATGGAAATGAGCAGAAGCGCCCGCCCGCAAACCCACGAAGGCGCCAGAATCGACAAGACGATGAGAAAAAGGCAACGACGCATGGGGCCATGGTAACTCCTGCGGGACCGAGGAGACCGGGGCGGGACAAGCTCAGCGCGCGAAACGCCCTTCCAGGCGGCTGAGACGCGTGTCCACGTCTTCGATCTTTCCGAGGATCAGGTTGGTGCGGGCTTCGTTAACCTTTTCCATGTCGGAGAAGCGCTGATCCATGGCGGAGAAGCGAACATCGATATAGGATCGCAGGTCGCTGAGCCGGCTGTTATTCAACAGGATTCCCACCAGAACCACGAGGAACGTAGGGACGGTGGCCAGCGCAACGGTGAGCATTTGCTTCTCGCTCATGATTCGATTGTAACCCGCCGGACGCGCCGGTATGCCCCTGATCCACGAAAGCAGCCAATTGCGGGGCAGACCACGAAAAACGATGGTCTGCCCCACGGCTTAAGTGAGCAACATTTGGGGGCTAGACAAACGCGAACCAAAGGGCCAGCCCGAGTGCCGCAATGGCGACGGCTCCAATCAGCGCTCCAATCAGGCGGTTGGGATCGATCCTTTGCGCCGCCCTTGTATAGGTGAGAATCAATCCCAGTCCGGCGAAAAGAACGAGATCGGCTGCGCCATGCGTGGTCCAGTGATGGCCGGTCAGCGACTGCATGAAGCCGTTCACGGGAGCGTACGCATCTTTCGCCCAGGCAAGGGCGGTATTGAATAACACTGTAACTGCAGCGGACAGGACGAAGCCCGAAGTTGCAGCCGTTAGCTTCCCCGATGCGGAATTCACTGGCGACCTCGTTTCGAGCCGCGGCCGAGCAGCGCGACTTTCGCCCCGTGCTCGATTACCGCGCCGGCACCTTCCACCGCCAGTCCCGTGATCGCCACCAGCGCCGCCACGGAGAGAACCAACTTGCGGGCGGCGGAATTGGAATACGTCTTTTCGCGAGCCGCGACGGGAAGCAGAAAGGCCAGGATCGCGGTGAGGAAGAACAGGTGCTCTTTCGTCTCCATGAAAAGGTTGTGGGCGAATGGCCAGGGGCCTTGGAGAATCAGTGTCTTCTCGGCCGGATAGAAATGAACGTACCAACATCCGCCGCAGATCCACGCGCCAGCCATCGAGAGCGCCGTCACCAGAGCGGCCGCCCGAATTCGCGCGGCGTTCCCGGGTTGGGCGTTGAGCGCCTCGACGAATACCCACACCGCGGCCAGACACCCGATGACGCCGAACCCGGCGTGCAACAGAAGTATGATGTCACTGGTCGAGACAGGCACTAGCTTCGCCCCATCAAGCCGCGCGGAGCCATACCGTTGAACGCGGCGGCCGGCTTATCGGCGTCGGGCTTGCCGCCCTTACCCCAAGTCCAATAGAGCCCAAGGTAGGCGTAGTTTTCCCTTTGCCCGACGGCGGTGTGGCCGTAGCAGAACAGTAACTGAAAGCCGGGGTCGCGAAATTTGTAGTAGCCGCCGAAATCGACCAGCGTCGCCGGCCTCGTCTGCGCCGTCGCCAATCCCTCCGGCCCGTGATAGAAGATCTCCGAACCAAGCGTCCACTTCTTGCCGAGGTCCCGCTGCACCAGCCAGCCCGCGAATTCATAATTCCGATAACCGGGCGCCGGCGCCACGGTTATGCCCGCACCCCCGTAGGTGGTCCATGGGCCAAAGCTCTTCTGCGCCCAGAGCGGCACTTTGTACCATGTCCTGCCCTCTCCCAAGCCTTTTTGGGGGCTGCCGGTGGGAATCTCGAACATGGTAAACGTGCCGATCATGGGGCGATGCTTGGCCTCCTGCACGAACCGGTACTTGATTCCCAGTTCGATGTCGCCCATGCCGAAGGCGCGCGGCCCAATGCCCGAGGGCGCCAGACTGGGATTGTTGGAAGGAAAAATCGCCGCCGCGGGAACGATGGCGTGGAGGTGAAGATTGGGAAGCGCGCCCCAATTGAATTCCAGCGCGGGGCCGGAGGTGTCGGTTTCCACCCCGGTGCCGTCCGAAGTCGCGAAGGTGTAGAACTCGTAATGCCTGAAGTCGATCGGCTCCGGATCGTCGGTCTGAAAGGGCGGACCGGCCAGAGCGGCGGTGGAAACGCAAACGAGCGCCGGCAGCGCCCGGGATATTCTTACCGCGGCGGGTATGGACATCCTTTACTACCTCGTTTCGTTCAGTTCTCCAAACAATTCGCTCACCTTTACCTTCATCGCCTTCAGGGCCTTGCGGCCGAGCGGCGTGGCCCGGTATTCCTTCCGAATCGACTGCCCGCCGCGCTTCCGGGCCGAGCGCAGGTACCCCTTCTTTTCGAGGCCATGCAGAAGGGGATAAAGGGTTCCCAGGCTGATGCGATACCCGTGCCGCGCCAGTTCCTCCGCCATTTCCAGTCCAAAAATGGGCCCTTCGACGGCGTGATGAAGAATGTGGAGGCGGATCAGGCCGGAGTAAAGGTCGTGATAGGGGAAGCGATTATCGATATCGTTTTTCAGTAGCGGCATTCGATAATGAGAGGCAGTATATGCGTAAGCCGAGGCCGCTGTCAACCGGCCCATTTGCGGGCCTCCCCATCGGGGTTGAGCAGTCTATAATTGTGCTTGAGGTGCTGACCGTGGCGAAGCGTAACCAGGACCAGATTGCTAAGCGGATGATTGGGCGGTACGTCGTCGCCGACCCCGCGATCTGTCACGGCCAGCCGACCTTCCGGGGAACCCGAATCCTAGTGGCTGACGTCATGGAGCAGGTGGCGGCGGGGATGGCCTGGGAAACCATCGTGGGCGCGTGGCGAGGCGATGTTTCCCCCGAGGCCATTTCGGAAGCGGTTCGGTTGGCAACCCAGGCGTTTCGCGATCATTCCGCCCAGTACGCGGCACCGGAATATGTGCTCCAGCGGGCTCCGGCTTGATCGTTCTGGACGAGAACATCCTCGACGACCAACGGCTCCTGCTGCAGGCTTTTCGGGTCGGGACAAAGCAAATTGGAGT
>JBEKZL010000472.1:0-2961 GCA_049509915.1 Bryobacteraceae bacterium
GCGTCTCCCGCGAGCGTTCCAGTGTAGACAAAGCTGGCGGCATTGAAGGAGATCTTGCCTCCATCCACCTTTCCATTTTCGATGGCGGCGGGCGTATCGCTGCCGCCGCCGAAACCGCCGCCGCCGGCCTCAACGGTTCCGGTGAGCGCGCTCCCATTCTGCCGGAAAGTGAAGACCGGACTGGGCGGAGCACCGAAACCGCCGAAACCCGCGGCAGCAGTTGCGGGCGCCGCTCTCCATAGGCCCGTGATGCCCGGACCCGACGGGACTTCGCGCTCCCAAACCGGCACATGGGGCCGCAGCTTCACGGCTCTCGAGGAGATGGTGACGCTCGAAGGCGCGAGCGACGGCGAACTGGCTTCCACCGTGATGGCTCCCGCCACTTTCGTCGATTGCACCAGAGCCAGGCAAAGGCCGTTGAAGGCTTTACGCGAGTTGCCCGGGTCGGATTCGTGGCTGGTTGGGTCGCCGTTGCCGACGCCGATCGCTTTCCCTTCGCCGGAGACGCGGAACGTCACCTGGTTATCGGCAATCGGCACGGTGCGGCCCTGCGCGTCTTGTACTTCGACCGCGAACATGGCCACGTCTTCGCCATCGGCCGCGAGCTGGTTTCGATCCGCCGTGAGCACCAGCTTCGCCGCCGGTCCGGTGGTTTCGCGCTTGGCTACTATGACCTGTTTGCCGTCTTTGTATCCCCGCGCCTCGATCGCGCCGGGGGTGTATTTGACGTTCCATGCCAGGTGCGAATCCTTCTTCATGTCCTTGGCGCCGAGGCTCTGGCCGTTGAGGAACAGCTCCACCCTTTCCAGGTTCGAATACACCCAGACGGCGATTTCCTTGCCCTCCAGCCCCGGCCAGTTCCAGTGCGGGAACAGGTGCAGCACCGGCTTCGACTTCCACCACGCCTGGAAATAGAAAAAGCTGTCCTTGGGGAAACCGCAGGTATCGATGATGCCATACTGCGAGCTGATGTTGGGCCACTGGTAGGGCGAAGGCTCGCCGCGGTAGTCGAAACCTGTCCAGATGAAACCTCCGGCCAGCCACGGGCGCGCGTTGCAGAAGCGCCACCAACCCTCGCAGGAGGCGCGGCCGGTGGTGGTGTAGGGATCGTAGGAGCCAACGTAGCCGTGTTCCGGGTCCATCACGTAGATGCCGCGCGTGGCCACCGCGCTGACTTGTTCGGTGCCCATCACGGGTGCCTTTGGATGGACTTTGTGAAACGCTTCGGCCGCCGGATCGTCGTAGTTATAACCCTGCACATCGCAGGCGGCGTAGCCGAACTTACCCATGTAGGTGCCGCGAATCGGCGCGTTGGAGACCGGCCGGGTGCCGTCCAATTTCGTCGACACTTCCTTCATACCTGTCAGGATCGCGAGGCCGTGATCGGTGGCCGCCACGCCTTCCTCGTTGCCCATCGACCACATGAAGACGCTGGGATGGTTGCGGTCGCGCCGCACCAGGTTTTCGTATTGGCTCAAGCCCTCCGGATTCGACGACATCATGCGGGTTTCATCGAACACCAGCATGCCCAGCTCGTCGGCGGCGTCGAGCAACTCCGGCGTGGGGGGATTGTGCGAAGTGCGCAGGGAGTTGCAGCCCATCTCCTGCAGCTTGCGAATGCGGAAATATTGCACCGCATCGGGAACGGCCACGCCTACGCCCGCGTGGTCCTGGTGATTGCAGGTTCCCTTGAGCTTGACGGATTGGCCATTCAGGAAGAAGCCCTTCGCGGCATCGAACGCACAGGTGCGGATGCCGAAGGGGGTCTGGTAGCGGTCGATGACGGCGCCGCCCGCCTCCACCTCGGTCACCAGCTTGTACAGATTGCGCTGCTCGAGCGACCACAGCGCGGGCGCCTTCACTACGACCTCCTGCTCGTAGACATGCTCGCCGCCCTCCGCGATGGAAGCGGCCGGGCCGGCGGCTTTCCCTACCGCGCGGCCGGCGGGATCGAGAATGGTCGAGGTGACGCGCGAGGCCTGCGCGCCCTTGCCCTGGTTTTCCACCTCGGTGCGAATCCGGACGGTGGCTTCGCCGGGGCGCACCTGGGCGCGCGCGAACGTGCCCCACTTCTTCACGTGCACAGGGTTGGTCTTCACCAGCCAGACGTGCCGGTAAATGCCGGCGCCTTCATAGAACCAGCCATCGCTCTGGGTGGCGTCCATGCGGACCAGCAGCACGTTCGGCGCGCCGAAGGAAGCGAAACCGGTTACGTCGAAGCTGAATGGGTCGTAGCCGCCGATGTGCCGGCCGATGTAGAAGCCGTTGAAGATGACGGTGGCCTCGCGATAGGCGCCGTCGAATTCGAGGGTGATGCGCTTGGGGGAATCCGAGGCCGGAAGATCGAAGACGCGTCGATACCAGCCGATGCTGGTGGCGGGATAGGTACGCCCGAGGGGATAGAAACCCTTGCTCGAGAGGGCGGGATCGTTTTCAAAGGGCAATTCGATGGCCCAGTCGTGAGGCAGATCGATGGGCTTCCAATCGCTGTCGTCGAAGGCCAGCGTGGCCACCGGGCCGAAATTCCCGGTCTTGGAAAAGTTGCCCCTGAAGTTGAAGTCCCGCGCCGTATCGGCGGCATGACCGAAGTGGAAGCGCCAGCCGAAATCGAGCAGCAGACGCTCCCGGCCGGCGCCGGAAGCCGCGGATGCCGGCGGCGCGGTCTGGCCCTGGCCTTCCTGGCTCGCCGCGGTCTCCCCCGCCGTCACCACCGCGGCCACAGCCGGCGCGGCCAGACTGGTCCTGAACAAATCCCTGCGCGTCAAATCCTTCATGTCGATCTCCGAAGCGTCCAGCGCCTTGGCCGGATGAACAAATCGTGCCACAGCCATATTAATGCCTGTCGCCGCCGGGCGGTAGCGGGCCGATGAGTCAGGGTGGTCGCGTGTCTGACCTTGTGGGGCAGGCCCTCGGCCTGCGGCGGCCTCCCAGGCCGCCCCGCCGCGGCGCACCAGCCGAACG
>JBEKZL010000473.1:0-2832 GCA_049509915.1 Bryobacteraceae bacterium
ATCACCTGCGCGGCGAAGACGACCAGGCAGACGGCGATACCGATCTGCAGGAGCCGCTTCATTGTCTCGCCCATTTCGCCACTGGCGAATGCAAGCGTGGCGCCGAGTGCGACGATGGCGATGACCGAGATGGCATAGGCGACAGGGCCTGTTAGGGAGGTGACCAGCGTATTGAGCGGTCCTTCCCAGGGGAGGTTGTTCCCGTTTTCCGCTGCAAAGCAAACGGCCGATCCGAGCAGCACGCCCAGGCCGAAGAGATAGACGATTCGAATCCGGTTGCGAACGCCGCCCGACTGTGTATCGAGACGTGTGAGTGTACCTTGCATCTTGATCCTCCTGTGTACCCTCCGGCACTGTTGACGAAAGGCACCCGCAACGCCCTTCTTGTTTTCGTCTCAGCACCGGTACAAGACCGGAGCCCTGCCATTAAACCTGCGTCAGAACGTAACGGCCGTTTTCGTATCCGGTGACAACGGCAACTTCCTGCACCTTGCGGCCCTGTATTGGATCGTTCACGACGGAGATCACCAGATCGACTGCGCTCCCGATCATGCGTTGCTGTGGCGCGTCGGTCGCTTCGCGTACCAGCGCCTCAAGCCGGTCGAGCGCCTCCGTTGCGCTGTTCGCGTGCAGCGTCGAAACGCCGCCCGGATGCCCGGTGTTCCAACTCTTTAGAAGGGGGAGCGCAGCCGCACCGTCGCGGACCTCGCCGACCACGATCCTGTCCGGCTTCAACCGCAATGCGACCTTCAAGCACTTCAACTGATCGAACTCCGTCGTCGCCAACATGCTCAAGCTGTTGGCGGAATCGAGCAGAAGCTCCTGCGTGTCTTCGATCACGAGCACGCGATCACCGGGGGTCAATGTTCCGATCTCTTCGAGAATGGCGTTCGCAATTGTCGTCTTGCCCGCGCCGGTCCCGCCGACGACAAGAATGTTCTTATGCGCGATGATGGCCTGCTGAATGACCTCAAGATGGCCGAGATTGTGAATGGCGGCGATGAAATCTTCCTGCTCGGAACACCGGTTCCGCGGATCGTCCTTGGTCGTGAGAATCCCTTGGCGCTGAAGGTCGCGCAAGCTCCTTTTCTTGTCCGACTTCACACGGATCGCAAACGACGGCGACAACACAACGGGCTCGATCAACCCGGCAAAGCGGTATTTCCAGATCGGAAGCTGGGTTTCGAGGACCGGCTTTGATTCGGTCACAGTCGTCTTCTGCATCGAGGCAATGGTCATCATGGCCCCGCGCGATTGGCGACCCACGAGTTCACCCATCTGCTCGAAGGCGGACCCTGTCCTCTTAACCCAGATGCGACAGTCTTCATTGACGAGAATGTCCTCGATTCCGCTCGATTGATCGAGCAGACCGCAGATCACCGGCCCCAACTCGTCTCGCAGCTTCTCCTGGAGCCGTTCCAGCTTCTCGTCCGAGTGAGAATTGTGAACCATGGTCCCTCGCGATTCGCTCATTCCGTGTCTTGCGTACATCCGACATGCAATGTACATTTCAATATGAATACTTGTAACACCAGTTCCCGGAGTTTTGCAAGTCTGCTGAAAGGGAGGCCATGATGGATCGAACACAGAATGCCGTCCAACGGATGCTTACCGCGCTCGACGCCCCGGCCTACGACCTCGGCGTCAGGAGCGAGCGGGGAATGCTGCCCGGCTTGGCGAATCTGTCCGCCAGCGAGGTTCTAACCCGGATTCCCCTCCTAAAGGCCCACAATGCGCGGGGCGCGCACATCTATATCCGGCCGGCCGGTGAGCACCGCTACACCGTCCTGGACGACCTTTCAGCGGAAACCGTCGAGCAACTCTCCTTTG
Organism: Bryobacteraceae bacterium; assembly: GCA_049509915.1. GTDB lineage: Bacteria > Acidobacteriota > Terriglobia > Bryobacterales > Bryobacteraceae > JBEKYD01. The sequence goes on from JBEKZL010000473.1 coordinate 1,831, forward strand.
ACGGTTACGAGCCATGCGTCGTGGTCGAGACCAGCAGCGGCAACTTTCAGGCATGGCTAAAGCATGAGGCCCTTTACCCGCCAACGCTCTCCACCTTCGTTGCACAGACGCTCGCCAGGCGTTACGGCGCCGATCCAAGCGCGGCGGACTGGCGCCGCTTTGGCCGGCTGCCGGGATTCACAAATCCGAAGCCCAAGTACCGCCAGGCCAACGGACTCTTTTCTTACGTTCTCTTACGTTCAAACTCCGGGATCGAGTTCAGCGCGGCAGCACGATTGCACCTTGAGGTGGCAAAGCTCTACCAGCTTCACGAGCAGGAGCGCGAAGCCCGCGTCGTCCAATATCAGGCAAGACCTGCACCTCGATCCGGCAAGCCTGCCTATTCGTGCCTGTCCCTTGAGAGATTCCGTAACGCCGCCAAGTTCCACGACCGCCCCGCCGCTGCCGACATCGCCTTCTGTGTCGCCGCCATATCCATGCGGATGCCCGACGATGCGATTGCCTCTGTCCTTGAGACCAACTACCTATCGAGCGATCCCAACCCCTCCCGGCGCGCTGCCTACATTCGCCGAACGATGGCGAAGGCGAGAGCCTGGGCGAAGCGGTGAGCGCCATGTCCGCTCCGGTGCTCGCCCTGATGCCTCCGCTCGGAAGTTCACCGTGCCGGGTCTCCGGACTCATCCATCTTGCCGCTGCGCGACCCCTGCAATCTCAACGACGGCATGTGGGTATTGAACAGGCTTGCTCCACTTCGGTTTGCCTTTCTGTTTGCGTTCAGCGTGCCTCGCTCAAAGCACCCACGCCCGGCGGACGCACGCTCTCCCTCCAGAGATTCCCCTGGCCCCTGCGGGTGCGGACTCCTCCCCCCAGGCAAGCTGTGGTCCCCTTCCACAAATCTCTTCCACTCGCCTTGGGAGTGGGCCGCGACGGCACACCCTCCGGGCAAGCATGTACCGCATCCAGCGGACAAACTTTCAGAAAAAGGAGCAATACACCATGTTC
>JBEKZL010000474.1:0-2783 GCA_049509915.1 Bryobacteraceae bacterium
GGGCCAGGCTTGCGGTGCGTTGTCTTCGTCCAGGGGTGCAATTTAACTTGCCCTGGGTGCTGGAATGTCCAAAGTCACGATTTTCACGGGACCGATCTCGCAATTGCGGCGGTCGTCGGTGAGGTGACGAACTGTCACGGCCAGTACTCGCTTGACGGCGTGACCTTTTCGGGCGGTGAGCCAATGCAGCAGGCCGACGAACTGGCTCCGCTAATTCAGGACCTACGCACAGCCCTACCTGAGCTCAGCCTCGGGATGTTTACCGGTTACTCGGAGAAGGAACTCGAGAGTGGCCGCTACTTCACGAGGCATGGCGTAGACCAGGACCGGCGGCGGGCGTTTTGGCGCTCGATCCGCGGTCAACTCGATTTCGCGGTGATGGGCAGATACAACCGCCGCCATCCGTCTGAAGCACCGATGCGCACCAGCTCGAACCAGGCACTGACCTTATTCAGTAGCCGTTACAGCGAGAGTGACTTCGGCGCACAAACCGTGGAGATCGTCATTGCGGCGGACGGTCTGACCCGAACCACGGGCTTCCCGACGCTCGGAAATCCGGCCTGATTCAGGCCAAATCCTACTAAGTTCAGATCATGTGTGGAGGGCTTATGGAGCCAAATGCACTGGTGGAGTGTGCAAACGAACTGATGCGTGCGCTGAAGGAGGAGCTTGCAGAACGAGGGACTATTTCGCCGGCATTCATCCTTTTGCACGAAACAGACTGCGAGGTCCTGACCTTCTCACCGCGCCTGTTCAAATCCGCGGAGGGAAGGGCGGCCGTTGCAAGGGCATTCCGGAATCGCGCGCTGCAAACCGAAGCGCACGGCACCCTCATCGGGATGGACAGCAACTGCTTCATACCCGACCTCACCGCGCTGAGAGAGGCGAATCCACGACTCGTACAGGCCGCTGCCGGCGCCGGCATTGATGCGCTGGTCCGATCTGGCTTCGGGAGAAAGAGCGAGGGCCTCAGCATAACGCTGCAAACTCGGGCGTTTCATCTGCTGGTCCAACAACTCTACACGCGTGGGGACAACAGCATCGTCTTTGATGAGTTGCGGACCTTCGACTCTCGCGAGGTCCCAATGGAAGCGGCAGGGCTGTTCAACATTTACGGCGGTCAGCATGTCACTCGCGGCTGAATGCCGCAAACAATACAAGGAGAACAACAACGATGGCAATATACGCGATGCCCCTCCTGGAAAGCCAGGATGCGGGACAGGATTTGGCTCGACGGACGGTCTGCATTAAGATCCAACGGAGCCGGTTGGGCAATTCAAAGAAAGTCAATAGCTCCCAGGTCGAAGTTGATACGGACAAGACCATGATCGCCGTTTCCAAACGGCTCTTTACCTCCAACGAATACGCGGCAATCCGGAACTTCGATGGCGAAGTCACGCGGTATCTGGAGAGCACGTGTCTGCCGTTCGAACGCGGGATTCATTTGTGCCCGTTGCCGCTGTTGAAAGAGGTGGAGCGAAAGATGCGCGAGTTTGCCGACCAGCGTACCAATCTGGTCGAGGCATTCGTAGCCGTCTATCCGGAGCTGTGCCAGCATGCTCCTGGCCAACTGCGTGCGCTTCACAATCCGCTCGACTATCCACCGGTCGAAGAGGTAAGGGCCGCCTTCGATTTCAATTGGCGGTACCTTAGCTTCGGGGTGCCGGACCAGCTGCGAGAGATCTCGGCTGAGATTTGGGACCAGGAGCGGGAAAAGACGGCGAACATCATGACGGAGGCGGTGAGCGAGGTTCAGGTAGTGATGCGGAGCGCCATGGCCGATCTGGTTCACCACATGAGCGACCGGCTGAAGGATGGCCCCGACGGAAAGCCCACGAGGTTTCACCAGACGACGGTTTCAAAGCTGGTGGAATTCCTGGATGGCTTCAACTTCCGGAACGTCACGGACGACGCCGAACTCAAGAGCCTCGTGGAACGAGCCAAAGGCCTATTGTCCGGAGTCAGCGCGAAGGACTTGAAGACGGCCGCGGAACTGCGAAACCACGTCCGCGCCGGCATGGACGACATCGCTGCCCAACTCGACACGATGATCGTACGGAAAGGCGCCCGCAAGTTCCGCCTGGAGGATTGATCCAATCACGGAGGCACGCCAGCTATGACGCTTCATCCACTGTTTGTCGCCGGCGTCCTGGAGGGATTTGAAGGAACGCTCGGCGAAATGGTCGGGCGTGTCGAGAATCCGGAGCTGAACACGCAACTTGATGCGTTGCGCAGCCAGGTAGCGGCGCTTCGCATTTGCATCGAGGAACCGCTCAGACACGTGGAACGCGGCCGGACCCCATTGGAGACATGAGGCTTTGGGCTGCCGTCGCCGACACCCTGCCGAACGTTGGGACGACCGACCAGTTCCCATTTCCGTGACTGGCGTGTCAAGTGAGGAATCCTGCGAAAATGCGATTCCGAGCGGGACGTCCCGGGAGTAATCCGCGCCCGCGGTCGGCGCACGCTTCCCCCAACCGCCGTTTCGGGAACGCGAGCGGGAGAAGTCCGACATGCCGACAATAGGGCCATGTGATCGCGAGATTCGCGGCAGCTAAGGTGCTGCGAAGGAGTGGGCGACGAACCAGAGGGCAGTGCAACTGACCGGAGTAATCTCTTTCACGCGACAATAGTATCGGCGACAGGGCTGTGCACGTCTACATCGATGAAAGCGGAAGTTTCAGCATCCCGAAGCGGGCGAAGAGGCCGTCTGTATCATGTGTGGGCGCGCTCACGATACCAACGGCCCAACATGACGAGATTATCGCTGAGTTCCGGGAACT
>JBEKZL010000475.1:0-4352 GCA_049509915.1 Bryobacteraceae bacterium
CCGCCGCCGCCGGAGCGCGCTGGATGATCCGTCTCGACGACGGTCTCGCGAAGGCGCTCGCGGCCGGCGACGCCCGCGCCCAGAAAACCTGGCGTAGCATGCTGGCCGCCCTCGCGTTTTTCGAAAAGCACCGCGGCTGGGCCGCCTGGGAGCCCTGGGGGTCGGTCGGTATCCTCTCCAGCTTTGCCGGAAAAGACGAGTTTCTGGGCCAGGAAACCCTCAACCTGGCGGCTCGCCGCAACCTCCTCTATCGCATCCTCGACCGTTCCCTGCCGGCCAGCCAAAAACTGGATGGCCTGCGCGCCGTCCTTTATGTGGACAACGACGCGCCGTCCCCCGCGCTGAAGGCCAAACTGGAAACCTTCGCCCGCGCCGGCGGCATGCTCATCGTGCCCCATGCGCTGGCCGCGGAGTTCTCCGGCGAGAAACCCATCGAGTGCCCGGTGGCCGGATACGATCTGCGATCCTTCGGCAAAGGCTCTTTGGCCACCGCCACGCGCGATTGGGACGATCCGTTTTTTCTCGCCGCCGACGTGCGCAGCCTGGTGGGGCGGCGCTACGACCCCTTTACCCTGTTCAATGCCACTTCCCTGTGGGAGCATTTTTCGGTAGCGCCGGATGGCCGCTCGGGCCTGCTTCAGTTGGTTGGTTTCACCAGCCGCCCCAATGAGTCGGTCAGCTTGGCCTCGGCCCGGCCCTGGCGCTCGGCGGCGCTCTACACGCTAGCGAGCGGCGCGCCCGTCGTTCTCGATCCGGTTAAGGTCCAGGGCCGGGACGAGTTTCATCTGCCCGATTTCTCCTACTACGCCGCTCTGGAGTTCCGATCTTAGACCGACCCGATGAGGAGGCTTTCATGACCAACGAGCACAGACCGTGTGGCCGTATGACGCGCCGCAACCTGCTGGCCAACACCGGACTTGCCGCCCTTGGCGCTGTCCTGCTGCCCCGCGTGGGCCGGGCTTGGAACGCGCCGGCTTCTCCGGTGGCGCTGGCCCGCTGCCAGTCCTACGGTGCGGAGTTGCTGCCCACGCTTGCCAGAATGTTCGACCAGGTCGGCGGCCTGGGCCGGCTGGTCAAGGGCAAGACTGTGGCCATCAAAATCAACCTCACCGGCGATCCCGATGGCCGCGTGGGCTATCTTCCCATCGGCCTGACCACCTGGACCAACCCTACCCTGATCGCCGCCACCATCCATCTGATGGGCAACGCCGGCGCGCGGCGCATCCGCCTGCTCGAAAGCCCCTGGAAGTCCGTTCAACCGGTCCAGGAGTTCATCACCGCGGCCGGCTGGGACCCCGCCCTGTTCACCGGCGCCGCCGCCAACGTCGAATTCGAAAATACCAACTTTCTGGGCCAGGGGACCAGGTACAGCCGCTTCCCCGTGCCCCACGGCGGCCATCTCTTCCCCGCCTTCGACCTTAACCACTCTTGTGAGGACTGCGACGTCTTCGTCTCCATCGCCAAGCTAAAGGAGCACCTCACCGCCGGCATCACCCTGTCGATGAAGAACTGCTTCGGCATCACCCCCTGCACCATCTACGGCGACGGCGCCCCCGTAGACGAACCTGGCCTGGTGCCGCTCGGTGGCCGCTTCCCCATCCACTCGGGCTCCCGCCAGCCCCCGAAGAGTTCGCTGCCCGAGAACGACCCCAAAAGCCCCCGCGAGGGCGGATACCGCGTGCCCCGCTGTGTGTCCGACCTCGTCGCCGCCCGGCCCATTCACCTTGCCATCATCGACGGCATCGAATCCCAGACCGGCCAGGAAACCGTCGGCCCTATGGCCAAACACGTCACCCCTCACGTCCTGGTGGCCGGTACCAACCCCGTCTGCGTGGATGCGGTAGGCGCCGCCGTGATGGGCTTCGACCCCATGGCCGACCGCGGCACTGCGCCTTTCGAGTTCTGCGACAGCACCCTCCGCCTGGCCGAAGAGCTCGGCGTGGGAACCCGCGACCTGAAGCGCATCGAGGTGATCGGCGCGCGCATCGCCGACCTCGTTTTCGACTTCCGCAAGGAGGGATACCCGATCCCGAGAGAAGTGCCCGGCCACGACCGGCCAGCCCCTCCGCCGAAGAAAGGATAGTGCCGAAGCGCATGCCAAAAGCACCCCGCCTCACCCGCCGCGCCTGTCTTTCGAGTATCGCCGGAGGGCTCGCCTGCTTGCCGGCCCTGGCGGCCGCTCCCACGGACCGAATCAAGATCACCGGCTTCGAGATTCACAAAGTCAGCCTGCGCTGGCGCGACATGCTGTTCCTGGAAGTAAAAACCGACGCCGGCATCGTCGGCCTCGGCGAGGGCACTCTCGAAGGCCGGCAGGACGTCGTCGAGGACTCGCTCCGGTGGCTCGAGCCAAGCTACCTGGGGCGCGACCCCAGCGGCATCGAAGAGCACTGGAACCGCAGCTATTACCTGCTCTCCCGCTGGCGCAACGGACCACCCGCCATGACTGCGCTGTCGGCCATCGATATCGCCCTTTGGGACATCGAAGGCAAGCGCCTGAACCTGCCCGTCTGGCGTCTGCTCGAAGGCCCTCTGCGACCCCGCCTGCGCACATATTACACCCACTGGAATGCCTCCTTGGACGGGCCCAATCGCACCCCCGAGCGCTTCGCTGCATGGGCGCGCGAGACCCGTGCGCGGGGCTGGACCGCGGTGAAGTTCTCGGTGCCCATGACCGGCACGGAAAAGGAAAGAATCGCCAAGCTGAGCGCCGAACTGGAAGCCGTTCGCGGCGCCGTGACATCGCGCTGGAAGCCAGCGAAACCTTCTCCGTTCGCTCCGCCATCGAACTGGCTCAGGCCATCGCCCCCTATAAGCCCCTATGGATCGAAGAGCCCACTCTGCGCGAATCCGCCCGCGGGCTGGGAGACGTGGCGGCCAAGTCGCCGGTCCCGATCGCCACCGGCGAGGGCCTCTTCAACCGCTACGAGTTCAGCGAACTGTTCGAGCACAAGGGAGCCTCTATCATCCAGCCCGATGTGATGCACGCCGGCGGCATCACCGAGATTCGCAAGATCGCCAACCTGGCCGAAACCTACGGCGTCGAGGTGGCGCCCCATCAGTGCAGCGGCCCCATCGCCCATGTCGCCTCCATCAACGCCATGTCCGTGTGCCGGAATTTCCTGGTGCAGGAATGGGAAGCGGCCGACAGCGATCTGTACGTCGAGCTGACCGGCGGCAAGTTCCCGGTACAGAAAGACGGCACGGTTGCGCTCCCCGATGGCCCCGGCCTGGGCCTCTCGGTGGATTTCGCCGAGTTCAAGAAGCGCTGCCCCTACAAGCCCCGCTACATCCCGGCGTCGCTTCCGGTGTAACAGGCAGTTGTGGCGCACGTCTTTTGCAGCCGCGAGTCGGAGCCGCGACCGTGAGGGAGCGGTTGCCCGGGGCCTAAATGCTCGCCCCTCCCGCCCCCTCACCTGCTCTTGCACGCGCCGAAAAACGGCGCATAGACACCCGGCTGGCAGGAGCACTCGGCCGCCAAAGGCGCGGAACCTGTCATACGATCGAGCGCGCACTGCGCGGCCGGGTCTTGGGTGCCTAAAGCCAGCGCGATCCGGATGCTCCGCCGCGCTTCCACCAGCTTCGACTCGCGCTCGAACAGCAGTCCCTCGATCACGTAGGCGCGATCCCATTCGGGCCACCGGCCTTCGATTTCCTTCACCACTTTCCCGGCCTCGGCGCTCCTTTTCAGCGCGCTCAACGCGACCGCTTTGGCGAGCATCAATCCCGCATCGTCCGGCGTCGATTGCATGGCCCCGCCGATTAGCTCCAGCGCTTTCGCCGCCTGGCCGTGACCGACCAGCAACAACGCCGATTCCTCCGCCAGGCGCGGCCGCGAGATTGCATAGCCCAGACCTTCCTGGATCGTCCGGTCGGCTTCCGCCGCCTGACCCGCCGCGTCCAGAATCTTCGCCTTCATGAGCAGATAATCGCCGCGATCCACCCCCTCCGGAACCTTCTCCAGAATCTCGAGCGCCGGCTCCGGCCCCTTCGAGTGAAAGATTGCAATAGCCAGGTCCAACCGCGCCGACGGTAGCTCCGCGGCGGCGCTTTTGAGCATCTCAGCCGCCAGGGCATACTGTTCGTGGGCCAGCAAAGCGCCGCCCGCTTTCTGCAGGATCGCACCGGGCGGATGCAACGCCGGTAATTCGCGGAACACCTCCGCGGCTTCCGCGGCCTTTCCGTCCGCCAGCAGCAGGCTCCCCAGGTCGAGTCTTAGTGCGGGGTCGCTCGGAGTGGCGACGATGAGTTGCCGAAGCCGCTGGATGGCCCGAGACGACCGCTCGGCCGGTGTCAGCGTGGCGGATTCGATGACGCCCGCTTCCTCGCGTGGCCGCTGCGGCCCCCGCGGC
>JBEKZL010000476.1:0-3924 GCA_049509915.1 Bryobacteraceae bacterium
CGGTCGAGGCGCACCGGTTCGCTGTTGCCGCCGGCGCCGGTGCTGAGGTAATCGAGAACCCGCCAGTGGGTGCGCTTCAACAGCAGGCGCAGGGCGGCATCGGAGAAAACGAAATAGTTGCTATCGTCGCCCGCGATTTCGTTCTCGTCCAGCAAATACGCCCAGGCGGCGTCCTTGGGCAGCGATTTGCCGCCCGGCAGCCGGCGCGCCACGCGCGTGCTCAACAGGCAGCGAGTCCCGTATCGCGCCATTTGTTCTAGCACGTAGAAGGGATTGCGCAAATGGTATAGCACGCCGAGCAGAATAATCAGGTCATAGCTGCCGTGGGGAAAGGCGAGCGCGTCCAGATCGATCTCGTGAATTTCCAGATGGGAGCCGAGCGCGTCGCGCAAGGCGCGTACCCCGCGCATGCCGTTGTGATTGTAGCGGGGATGGTCGGCGGCCACTACCTCGAACCCCAGCCACTCCAGGAACAACGACATTTCGCCGTCGCCGCAGCCCAGGTCGAGCACCCGCCGCGCGCCATCCCTTGGCTCGAATAGACGGCGATTCGGCGCGCTCAGCAGCCGGTCGAAATGCGCCAGGGCGGAAAGCGTGTCGTAGGGATACCACTCCACGGCGCTCCCGATGCCGCGTTTCGCCTCGGCCACTACGGCTCGGAATTGCTGGGCTTTCTCCAGTGCCGGCCAGGGCGCGGTCTTCAGGCTTTGCCCCCTAGGCAAGCGGCTCTTCCCACCGGCCGGTCTCGGCGGCGCGGAACACGGCATCGATCACGGCCATGTTGCGCAGAGAATCCTCCAGCGGCACCGGCGGCGGCGTGTGTTCGTAGACGGCGCGGGCAAACAGATCGCCCTGCAGGGTGTACTGATCGGCAGGCGCGAACTCCTCCACTCGAACGCCGGAGCCCCGCAGGTCGCTGCCGTCGTCGATGCGGATGCGCGATACCGCGTCGGGCACGGCATTGAACGGAATCTCCAGATCGATTTTCCCTTTGGTCCCCAGGAACTGCACGCTCTGGTTGCCTACTATCTGCGTCGAGCAGGTAAAGATGCAATGCCCGGAGGGAAATTCGAGAATGGCCGAAGTCAGAATGTCGGTGCCCATATTGGCATCGCGCGCGACAGTGGCGGCCACGCGCCGCGGTTCCTCCCCGAATACCAGCCGCGATACGTGGATGGGGTAGCAACCGATGTCCATCAAACCGCCCCCGCCGTACCCCAGAATATTGCGTATGTTGCGGCGGTTGAGCAAGGAATAGCCGAAGGAACACACGGCCGCGCGCAGCCCTCCGATATGGCCGCCGCGAACCAGTTCCACCACCCGCATCCATTGCGGGTGGGCGTTCACCATGAACGCTTCGCCTATGGTCACCCCGGTGCGGTCGCGGGCGTCCATCAACTTGCGCGTGTCGGCCACGTTCATGCCGATCGGCTTTTCGCACAGCACGTGCTTGCCGGCTTCGGCCGCGCGAATGGACCACGGGACGTGCAGATGGTTGGGCAGCGGATTGTAGATGGCGTCGATTTCGGGATCGGCGAGCAACTCCTCGTAGCGGCCGTACGCCTTGGCGATGCCGAGCCCGCCGGCCGCCTCCGCTGCCCTGGCCGCGTCGCGGGAAGCGATGGCGGCGATCTCGGTCATCGTGCCGCGCTGCATGGCGGGAATTACCTTGGTGGTCGCGATCCGCGCCGCGCCCAGTACGCCGAATCGAAGTTTTCGCATAAACTCAAATTCTATCGCGACTTCAAGCCGCGCAGGCCGTTCGGGGGAAGCGATCATCGGTTTCGGCAACCGCTCCATTGAAGACGCTCTCCAGGTTGCTGATTTCACACCGCCTGCCCCACCAAGGAGATGCCGCGTGCGTCTTCATCCCTTTTGGTGGGCCGAAGGCCCATATGGCACTCCCTCGCGGTCGCGGCCCGGTAAGAGACGGGCGCAATGCCGCCTCACCGTTTCATCCGCACTAACAACTTGCCGAAATTCCGGCCGCGCAGCAAGCCCTGAAAGGCGCCAACGGCGTTCTCAATCCCATCCACCACATCTTCCCTATGCTTGATCCGGCCTTCACGGAACCACGCACTCATCTCACGATAGAATTCGCCGCGCTGCGGCTCGAAATCGGACACGATGAACCCACGGATCGTCAGCCGCTTCACCAGCGTCGAAGCCATCAGCACCGGACTCCAATCCGGCCCGGAGGGTAACGCCGAGATCGACATGTTGTACTGCGCGATCAATCCGCACACGGGCACTCGCGCGAATTTGTTCAGCAGCGGCACGACGGCTTTCAGCACCGCGCCACCGACATTCTCGAAATATACATCGACGCCGTTGGGACAGGCCACCTTGAGTTCGTGCGGGAACGAAGAGCTCCTGTGATCGATGCAGGCATCGAATCCGAGTTCGTTGCGAACGTAGCCGCACTTGTCGGGACTTCCCGCAATCCCCACCGCGCGGCAGCCTTTGATTTTGGCAATCTGTCCCACCGCGGACCCCACCGCGCCCGCCGCCGCGGCTACCACCACGGTTTCGCCGTGTTTCGGCTGGCCGATGTTCAACAGTCCGGTGTAGGCCGTCATGCCCGGCATCCCGAGCACCCCTAGAGCCGTGGAAACCGGAGCAACGCCGGGATCGAGCTTGCGGACCATGTCGGCGGCCGCCACGGCGTACTCCTGCCATCCCGCATAGCTCAACACGATCGATTCCACCACCTCGCTCACCGTTCCGCCCTCCATGACGCAGTTTAGTTCCACCGGGGCGGCATAGGAAGGCCCGGCATTCATCCGCCCGCGCATATACGGATCGAGAGACAGGTACAGGTTTCGTAAAAGGACCTGGTTATCGCCGGGCGAGGGGATGTCCACTTCCTCCAGGCGGAAGTCCGAGTCCTTGGGTTCGCCCTGGGGCCGGGCGGCGAGGACGATTCTACGGTTCTTACTCGGTGTCATAGACTCCATGTTAGCCCCGCTGGGGCGGTTATCTCATGACAGCCCTAAGATTGCGGGACGTGTCAGAACGCCCGGTAGTATTGCACCGGCGTTGGCAGTTCGGCGCCCAATTCGCGGGCGGCGCGGATGGGGAAGTAGGGGTCGCGAAGAAACTCGCGGGCCAGCAGGACCAGGTCGGCCTTTCCGTCGCGCAGAATCCGCTCGGCCTGTTGGGCCGTGGTGATCAAGCCGACCGCTCCGGTGGGGATGCCGGCTTCGCGGCGGACGCGTTCGGCAAAGGGCACCTGGTAACCGGGGCCGAGCGAAATCCGTTGCGCCGGCGAGGAACCGCCCGAGGAGCAATCCACGAGGTCGACGCCGAGCGGCTTCAGGCGGCGCGCGAGCTCGACCGAATCGGCGATATCCCATCCGCCCGGCACCCAGTCGGTCGAGGAGATGCGGACGAACAGCGGCAGGTTTTCCGGCCAGACGGCACGCACGGCCTCGACTACTTCCAAGGCGAAGCGCATGCGGTTTTCGAGCGAGCCGCCGTACTCGTCCTGGCGCCGGTTGCTAAGCGGCGAAAGGAACTCGTGCGCCAGGTAGCCGTGCGCGGCGTGAACCTCGACCAGCCCGAAACCGGCCGCCAAGGCGCGGCGCGCGGCCGCGGCGAAAGCTTCGACGATACCGTGAATTTCGGCCGCGCTCAGCTCGTGCGGCGCCGGATCGGCATCGTCAAAAGGAACCGAGCTGGGCGCCACCGGCTGCCAGCCGCCCGCGGATTCGGCCACCAGTTTGCCGCCCTCCCAGGGACGCGCCGTGCTGGCTTTGCGCCCGGCGTGCGCCAACTGAATTCCGGCCACCGCGCCCTGGGACTGAATGAAACGGGTAATGCGCGAAAGGAATTCGACGTGGGCGTCGCTCCAGATGCCGGTATCGAAGGGCGAGATGCGCCCGCGCGGCTCGACCGCGGTGGCTTCCATCACCGCCAATCCAG
>JBEKZL010000477.1:0-3200 GCA_049509915.1 Bryobacteraceae bacterium
GGGCCGTCGAACTCAGTCGCGGCACACTTTATGGGGCAAAGTAGGTAGATTTGTTACCGCAATTCTGCCGACACATAGCTACGCCGCCGCCTGAAAAATCTGACTACTACCACGGGCTGCTATACGGCGTTCACCTTCGATATTGGCTCGCTGCTGCGGTACGGCGCGCCCAACAGCCTGGTGGTGAAGGTCAATAACGCATTCGACGAGTCCATGCTCCCCCGCGGACGGTCGAGCGACTGGGCGCACGATGGCGGCATTTACCGTTCCATCCAACTGCTGGTCACGCCCAAGGTATTTATCGAGCGCGTAGCGGTGGATGCCCATCCGGACATCGCCGCCGGGACCGCGTCGATCGGCGCCACGGTAGTCGTGCGGAACACATCGGAGCGGGCGTGGGAGGGGACGGTTGGCTACCGGGTGATCGACCAGGCAACGGGGAACGCGGCAATGGAGATTCTGGAAGCGGCGAAGGTCCGGTTGGGAGCCGGTGAATCGAAGCCCGTGGCACTGCGGGCGGCCACGCTAAGCGAGCCGCGCCTCTGGCACTTCGACCATCCCAACCTGTACCAGCTTCGCACCGAGCTAGCCGGCGGCCACGCGCTCGATACCAGCTTCGGAATTCGCCGGATAGAGATCCGCGACAACGCTTTCTACTTGAACGGGGAGGAGGTGCGGCTGATGGGAGTGGAGCGCATGGCCGGCAGCAACCCGGAGTTTGGAATGGCCGAACCGGCCGATTGGATCGCCCACGACCACGCCGACATGAAGAATCTGAACTGCGTCTACACGCGGGTGCATTGGCCGCAGGACCGGGCCGTGCTCGACTGGTGCGATCGTTACGGCATGCTGATCCAGACCGAAGTTCCGACCTGGGGCAGCGCCACCTTTGCCGGCATGACGGCGGAACCTTCGGCGGACATCATGAACAACGGCCTGGAGCAATTGGGTGAGATGATCGGCCGCGACCGCAACCATCCCTGCATATTTTCCTGGGGCGTGTGTAACGAGATTGGCGGCCAGAACCCTCCAGCCTATGCTTTCGCCAGGCGGATGTACCAGGAGGCCAAGAAACTCGATCCGGGTCGGCTGGTGGCGTACGCATCGAATTCGCTGTTCACCACTCCCGGGAAGGACGTTACCGGGGTAATGGACTACGTGATGTGCAACGAATACATGGGCTCCTGGAGTGCGGGTACGGTCGAGGATCTGGGGAAAATACTCGACGAAATCCACCGCGCCTTCCCGGCCAAGCCGGTGGTGATTTCGGAGTACGGGTATTGCGCGTGCACGCCGGACCGTCCCGAGGGCGATGGCGCACGCATCGCGGTGCTGCGCGGCCATGACGCCGTGTTTCGCCAGAGGGATTGGGTTGCCGGTCTGATCTTCTTCTGCTATAACGATTACCGGACGCACGTTGGCGACCGCGGTAGAGGAGCGCTGCAGCAGCGGGTTCACGGGGTGGTCGACGTCTACGGCGCGCCGAAGCCTTCTTATGAGGAACTGCGCTCCGAGTCGAGTCCGATCGAACGGTTCGAGGTGGCGGGCAAGGCGGGTGCGCTGGAGGTGCGGTTGAAGGCCCGCGGCGGCGTGCCGGCATATACGCTGCGCGGATATCGGCTTAGGACGGTAGTTTACGGATTCGGACAAATTCCGGTGGAGCGAGTCGAGACTCAGTTGCCGGACCTGGGGCCGGGTGAACAGACGTCCGTTGTGGTCGGATTTGCGGAGCGAAACCCGGTTTGGGCGAAGCTCGATGTGCTCAGGCCCGCAGGCGAGTCGGCGCTAATGGCGGTTTGGAAGCCGTAGGACAATCTCAGCGCAGCCTTCTGACCGGCGCGGGAGTCACCGCGTCCCACCGCGCGTCGCCGGTTTGCCGGTAATTGGCCGGGAGCGTGGTCCAGTCGGGGCGCGAAATGCCGTTCAGATCCCAGACCACTTTTCCCTCTCGCAGCGTGAGTTCGGCCACCAGCTTCTGATTGCCCTTCAGCCGCGCGCCGTACATGTCGGTGAAACCAAAATCGCCTTGCTCCAACCGTAAGACCGCCACGTCGGCGACCGCGCCCGGCGAGAGATTGCCCAGATCCTCGCGTTTAATCTCACGAGCCGGATGCCAGGTGGATTCCGCAATCACGTCCTTGAGCGTCTGGCCCATCGCCAGAAACTTGCTCATCAGGTTATCCATGTCCTTCATGCCGGAGTTCATGCTGCCGGTATGCAGATCGGTGGAGATGGAATCGGGGGGAAATCCCTGCTGCATCGCCGGTATCGCGATGCGCCACGCAAAGCTGCCGCCGCCGTGCCCGACGTCGAAAATAACGCCCCGCTTTCGCGCTTCGAACATGGCTGGATTGACGTGCCCGGTTGCGTCCAATTCGTCTCGCAATCCCGAATAGCAGTGCGTGTAGATGTCGCCCGGGCGCAGCTTCCTGGTGACCAGTTCGCTCATTGGCCGCTCTTTGCGGTTGGTGCCGAAATCCACCATCACGGGAATGTTGGCGATGGTGCCGGCTTCCACCGCCTGCTCCACCGGCGTCCATTCCGGACCGGTATAGTGCGCGGTCTTGACGCCGATGATCAAGCCTTTGTACTTCAGCGCCATTTCGGCCGTCGGCTTGGCCTGCATGTCGGTCTGGTCGTCCTCGTACTTCGGCCCGCGCATGCCGAACGCCAGCACGCGCGTCTTGGCGCGATCGATGACGCGCTGTTTGAAATCCTCGAAGTTGCGCCAGCCGGCGCAACCGGCATCGGCCACCGTAGTCACGCCCACGCGAAACATGTATCCATCCGGATACAAGCTGTTGTCTCCGGCGTAGGAACGCGGCTCTCCGGTGCCCGCGTAAACGTGCACGTGAATGTCGACCAGCCCCGGCGTGACATAGAGCCCGGCCACGTTGACCACCTTGAAGGCCTGCGCCGGATCGATGTGCTGAGCCACCAGGGCGATTTTGCCGCCGCGAATGGCGACGTCGCTCACCGCGTCGATATTATTCCTGGCGTCGATGACGTGGCCGCCCTGGAGCAGCAGGTCGTATGGCTGCGGCTGAGCGAAGGCCAGGCTCGCGCCGGCAAGAATCAGAGTTGGCCACAAAGGCCCGTTTAGTGTTTCCATGTTTCTTTCTGGTAAGGAAATGTTTTCCAGTCCTGGCTGGCGCGGCCGTTCAGGTCCCACATCACTTTCCCCGCGCGTAGCGTCATTT
>JBEKZL010000478.1:0-2519 GCA_049509915.1 Bryobacteraceae bacterium
TCGATCGGCCTTGTGAGCGGCCAGCAGCGCCTGGTGGTCGTCAGACATTTCCTCGCCGAGCGCGGGGGTACCGTTGCTCGTCGGCTTGGTCAAGAAATATCGCATCGTGCCCGTACCCTCGTTGTCTTTTGATGCCCGCCGGCGTTTTCCGCTGCGACGGCTGCCCGGATCTTCAGCCGGCTTCGCGCTGGATGCGCTGCGTTCCCTGGCTGGCCTGGATTCGCCTGTCGGTCTAGGTTCCGGTTCCCGGCGATCCGCCGGAGTCCCAGGCGTTGCTACTGTAGCTCCCATTTGCGCTCTCCTCTCCATGGAATAGCTTTGCGGCTCGCTTGCTCTTCAGCTCACGAGCCGCTCTCTCCGCGTCCTTCTTTAGTTCTTCCGCGTCCCCTCCTTGGTTTTTGGATTACCAGGCATCGCCCCTGGCCGGCGTTCGATGGCCGTCGATCCGGGCGAGATACGCATCTTCCCGGAGATCAACCATAGAAATCGATTATTTCTTCGAATCGTCGGTGAACGCGCTGGATTGCTCCAACCCGTTGTCCTTTTCACCCACCATCTGCTGCTCGCCGTATTCGGCGACCAGTAGGCCGCTCGGGACCCTTTCGGATCGTTCTGTTTGTAGAAGGCGCACGTTGTACCGTGCCACAAGCCGGTCCGTGAATTCCGCTTTGTTGTGGACGCGATGGACCTCTTTAACTCCAAACGCGACGTATGTCCAGGGTTGGCCCTTCACCGGCTCAAGCGAGCGGAGCTTGAATGTTGAGGTGATCTCGTCGTCGTGAACTTTGGAGACAATGTCTTGGTCGCGTAATTGGTCCAGGGTTAGTGTGCGCAGGTTATGCGTCATCAAATTTAATGCGTCGGCCCAATTCTTCTCCATGGTCGTGGGTGTGTACGTGAGGTAGTTCTCCAGGAACCTCCGCACAACTGCGCGGCCTTCGATATCGGCGGGTTGCTCACCTGGTGACGAACCGGCGGCCAGGGCGTTCAGGAATCCCAAGGGCGTCCGTGGCGTAGGCGCTCCACTCACGACTGACGCTTCGCCGTCCGCGGCAATCCGAATTACGGTTGGCGGCTGGACACGTACATAGAAAACCAGCAGCGCCAGAACAAATGAGATCAATACCGCCGAGATTCCGAACCACATCATTCGGTTCGCATAGGCGCGCAGGGCGCCGTCGTGCTCGAAGTATTTCGTGTAACCGGTCTTTTCGGGCAGTGCGCCGGCCTGTTTTGATTTCATGGGTTAGACCTCCTATCGCTCTCTCTCGCTTGAGCTGAGTGCGCTGCTCACCGTCCGGCGGGTCGCGCCGGCCCAGGTTCCAACTGTCCATCCGATGGCGTGCGGGATGTTGTAATGCCCAAAGTGTCCAGGTCTGCCTTGGGACGGCCGCTGCGCGTTGGATGAGTCATTCGGCTGGCGGTTATCCGCGGCGGCTACTGCGCCCCCGCCGGCGCCGCCAGTAGTTGCCGCCGCGCCACTAGGAGCCGACGGAGCTTGTCCCGACGCTGCGGCCTCACCACCTAGTGACGAATTGCTACCGTCAGATGGCGGCGATGGTGAACGGTTCGACCCACCGTTGCCGCCTCCACCGCCATCTCGATCGTCACCACCACCGGGACCGCCGCCCGCCGCACCAGCCTGCATTCCAGCCCATCCGGCAATTGCGGTCTGCGCGGCGGCGGAGGCAACTCCGGCCACCGTCAACATGGTGCTCCCGATGTCACCGGACACCACCCGTTTTGCGATAAACGGAATTAGCAGAATCATGATGGACAGCAGGATGCTGGATAGCGAGATGAGCAGCATTTGGCTTGCGCCCTGAAACGCTCCGCCGAAGCTCTGGGAGGTGAAAATGCTATTCAGGCTGTTGGCGCTCATGATCGTCAGCAACTGGCTGATGATCGCGTAGACGATGCCCCACGCATTCCACACCATCAGATTCACCATGAACGTCCTCGCCAGTTGGCCAACACCAAGGGCGGGGTACAAGGCCAGCACCAGTGGGCCCACGACATATAAAACCGCGCCGTACATGCTATAGAAGAACGAGAAGATGGCGTACGAAATCGGAAAGACCAGGACGGCGATTGCTTGGAAGATTAGGCTGAACGCCCCGGCAACGCCTCCGACGACCCAATTCCACCACGCCCCCTGGCCGTTGTTCGCCGACATATAGCCTTGAACCTGGTCGCGGAAGTTCGTCCACACATCCGTCGGCGCGATCGCCTGGGCAACATTGGCGAAGGCGTTGTTTACGTTTCTGAAGACGTTGGGATATTGGGTAATGAGCAACCCCATGATAAGGTAACGGACTCCCGCCAGCGCAAGAGTTCGGGCGTCTCCTCCCTTGGCGTACGCCTCGTATACGGCGAAAAGCGCCGCCAGCAGAAGGATGGCCTCCGCAATTTGCTGGACGGCCGGCAACACAGCTGAACCGGCAATTCCGTTGTAGACCTGCTGAAACATAGTCTGGAAATAGAACATCGAATCACCTCACTTCATGGAGTCCAGCGCG
>JBEKZL010000479.1:0-3586 GCA_049509915.1 Bryobacteraceae bacterium
AGAATCAGCGGCGAGTTCGGCGTTCCTTTCCAGGGCGACTCCACCATCAGCAGGTCCGCCGCATGCAGCGTGAAACAGTCGTGCTCGCGCTTATTCTCCTCCGTCATTCCCGGCAGTCCGTTGATGTAGAGGCGCCGCTTCGCCAAATCTTCCGGCAGCCCCCGGGCGCCATTCATTCGCATGATGGCGTGAAGCGCCCGTTGCCGGCGGTCCGCGAGCACTCGTTCCTGCTCCTCCAGATCTCGGCGGCTCTGGATCGGCGCTGACGTCCTCACGGCAATGACGACGCTGACCTGTGCGCTCTTCAGCGAGCTTGAGATCAGGTCCTGGAGGGTCTGCATCAGTTGCCCTTCGGCAACCCGTGCATCCACGTTGACCTTGAACCCGCCTTTCGAGTCGCGCTGAGCGGCGGTCATGCGGCGTAACCGCCCCTTGAACAGCTTGAGCCGTTCCGCCTGATCCGGAATGGCGACCTCGGTGTTGATCACCATGGGGAAGTCGAGCCCAAGCAGTTCGCGAAGGATACCGGGGTAGGTGGCGTCGGGAAGATCCTTTAAAGACAGGAACGAGTATAGAAGCCCCCCGATCTTGATGTAAGTCTCCTGATCGTCCTCGATGTGGGTGTTCGCCGCCTGTTCCCGCGCGCTCCGGTAATCGATCGTCAACTCCGGCCGACGGTATGGGATGTCATCGCCCAAAAGGGGATTCATTGCACGCTTCAGCTCCAGGAACATTTCTTCATCGGTCAGCCGCCGTACGGCCATGCCCGTCGTGTTGAGCGTCTGTTCAACGCCCTTCAGGATGGACTCGAACTCCGAAATCAAGTCTTCGTGTTCGCGTCGCGTCCGCTGGATGCACTTCGCGGCGGAAGCCGTCCATCCGCCCGCCACCTTGCTCAGTTTCTTCGCGGCGCCGGTCTCGGTAGCCTCGTGATGAATCCGTGGATCCCAATACAAATACGCATGCAGCATCGGCGTGAGATAGAAGCCTGACTGCTCTTTCTGCTTCCAGGCCGCCAGTCGGACCCGGTCCAGGCTCTGCACCACTGGATTGTCCGAACGGAGCTGGTCCCTGTAGCGGGCCGGAAGCTCACCCAACCCTTCCACCACCTCGAAGCGCACCTGCATTCGCATCGACCGCTCCGTCAACGACCGCACCAGCGCCTCAAGAGAAAACTTCGTTTGGTTTCGTGTTTCGTCCGAATGGTAGTAGGAATTGATTCCACCGAGATCGTAGCCGGCCACCAGCGAGCCGTTGGACCGGACGATCACATTGTCAAGGTAATCGCGGACCGGCAGTAGCTCGCAAAATGCCGGTTGGTGCATATCAGCCTGATGCTGTCGCATCGTTAAAGGCATTCCGGTTCGTCCTCCTTCAGGTACATCACCTTCTGCTGAGAATCCCGCTCTATGCCGCAATAGATCCGCGGCTTCGTGTGCCATTCCAGACAGTCGAAGAGGTAGCGCCGGGGCTTCCCGTACTTGAATGCGATTAGCAGCGGAATCGCCAAGACAGGAACGATATATTGCAGGAACACGTTCAGCGGTATACCCGCAATCTCCCTGTGCAGGAACCGTCCGAAGACGTTTGTCAAAGCCGCGATCCCCAGGATCACGAACGCGTCCTCGAATTCCAGGTAAAGGAATGTGACGCGCGTGTGCAGGTTTCGATGAACGTGTGTGATATTCAGCCCGCTCATTATCTGATTCCTCCAACGCCCCTCTGAACAAAGAACTCCGCGAGTCGCAACAGACCGGACAGGACCAGCGCCATTCCCGCCGCCGCAAAATGTCTGATCCAGGGGCTCCCGTGGTAGATGCGATGGCCGACCCCACCGTACGCGAGTACTGGCTTGAGAGCCGTGCGTAGTGGAAATTAGGAGATTCGTTTGGGCGGCTTTATCGGTAATTGGTTTGAGGAAGACGATTTGCGGCTCGCGTTCGGAGTGTTCCGCCGCGAATGACGCGGGGTCACCAAGCACGACGGAGTTGATTGCATCCGGCATTCGAATGGCGATCGCGAATCGGGGTGCGAGGTACACCACCGTGACTTGGCCCTCCTGTACGGCCCGGCCAGCAATTTGCGGGCGGACCTCCGGAATCTGAGCGACGGCAATCAGGGACGCACAGGCGACACCGACCGCTGCCCTAAGAGGGAACATTCGCACGTTGATCAACCGCGGGCGGGGTTATCAGAATCTTCGCTACCTGCTGGCAGTGCCGAAATTAGTAGTGGAAGCGGATCCGGATGTTCGGGTCCGGCATCCACTACTAGTCTCGTCTGAATAACGAGGAAGCGGAACCCCGTTTGTGTGTTGCGTAGGTGGTTTGCTGGTGTCGTCTTGGTGTCGTTTTGTGTTCAGAGCTTCTTTGTTTTCTTGATGTAATCGCGAATCTTCTTTGCCATATCGCGGGATGCGGCTTGCGGTTCCCCCTCTCCCATTCGCATACGTACTTGTGGTCGCATTTACCTAAGATCTCCTTAGCCGCTTTTTCCTGCATGTGGCCAGCGCGCAGCCTGGCGGCCCGAAGTTCTTCCCCGAGGGTACAAGACGAATGTCCTTCCATTTCGAGGTTTGTGGCGGCAGACTTGAGGAATGTCGTTGGCCTTTGCCAGTGCGTTAAAATCAAAATCCCGCAGCGAGCCAGCTCCTGCCATCAGGCCCGTAAGCTGATCAATCCATGTGGGTTCGTACGCGCTCTTGCTGCTGGAGGCTCTTTCGTAATCGTCTACTGTGAACTCGAATCTTTGCTGGATATGTTGGAAGTTCGAAAGCGCCGTTTTATCTTCGAGCCGCGAAAGGCACTCTTCCGCTTCCTTTATCCAGTTGTGGATTCGGAGCAGCAGACCGTTGCAAGCCGAGTTGGTTTGATTGCCCTGGTACGGATAAACGTGGGCGGCCTCCAACGCGTCCGCGCAGTCGCAGCCGGAAATGGCGCATCGGCCTTCATACGCTTTCAGCAGCGCGGACCGGAATGCTTGTTGGCCACGCCGAAGCGCGATGGATCTGAGCTCCCGTTTTCGTCCATCCCGAATGTCGTCTGGGTCAAATCTGTTCTCTTGCTCTGCCAGAATTTGCCTGCTGTGTCACGTCGCCTCGACTACGCCGAAGGACGAAGCTGCTCGGTCGTTCTCCCTTGTGGCTCAGGTAGCGAAACGGTCCTTCGTAACGAAACCCGGCACCAGGGTGTTCATACTTGTCCTTGCGATAGAAAACGAGCAACTCCAGTTCCTGTTCCGCATGGTTGATAAGGAGGTCGTCCTTGCGCCCCTGCGTTTGGCCTTGGAAGTATAAGCTCGGTAAAGAACTGGCCGTCTGCCGAGATGTAGGGGCAAACCCAGAGCATCACGGGCTTGCCGAGGTCATGGAGTTCGCCGATCATCGCCTTGGGGTCAGGGAATCTCGCCCGGTCGAAGTCGAGGTTGCCGTAGTGGCTGAACCAGCCCTCATCGATCATGAGCACCCCTCGGGGGTCACCCAAAACCGGCCATAGAGGGTCACTTCAAAACCGGCCAACGATAAACCGCTAGACCAGGACGTTAACTCAGGCGTGAGGGCGAGTACCCTGCGTCGATGTGAGCAACG
>JBEKZL010000048.1:0-34405 GCA_049509915.1 Bryobacteraceae bacterium
TTGAAAATGTAGAGTTGTAAAATCGCTCCGGTTTACTCAGAGTTCTGACGAACTTTTCTTACTGCATTCAACCAGATTTTCAAAGATCTGCGCGACGCCACGCCGACATCATCGAAATGCCGACCCACGCCGCAGGCCTCGAAACTTGCGTGGACGCGACCGCTCGTTAAAACCGTCGCGACAGCAAACTTGTATGAGAGCTAAAAAAGAACCAACCAGGAAGGCCGTATTCCGCTCGACCGGTGGCCCGGCCGAGTTTTGTTACCATTCCTTACTGAGGACCCTTCAGAATTCATCGCACTCTCCGTACCGGGACAGATCCCAGCCGAAGTTTGCTTCAAGTCCTCGTTTCGGCGACTTCCCCAGAATATCATCGCGACCCCGCATGTGCAAGGGGTTTTTATAAAAAAATCAAATAGACCGCTAAATGACTGATTTTTCTATACGATAAATACGGCCCGCCAGCCGAGTTCGACACCAGCCCATGGATCGATTTCCATATTCGCTGGGCGTAGAATTACGGTAGATGCTCCGCAGCCTGCTGATCTTTCCGTTCTGTGTCATCGTTTTGGCCCAAACCGGCAGCCAGGCGCTACGCCGCGCGGCGGAGGAGGCCGATGCCCTCGAGCGGAACATCACCCGCACCATCACGCAGGAGTCGCTGGAGCAGCGCGCGCAACTCCCACCGTCGCGCTTTAAGCCGCGGATCGGCAAAGACGCCACCGTGGCGCCGAAGCCCCGCCTGCAGGTACGCAGAATCGTTTCCGAGTATAGCGTCGGCACCCTGCAGGAAACCGGCTCGTCCGACTTACACGAATTCCGGCAGGTGATTTCGGTGGACGGTCGCACGATTCAGTCCGTCGAAAGCGCGCGGCATGCCCTCTCGCTCGGAATTCAGTCCCGTGACGACCGCGCCCGCAAACGTATGCTTGAGGACTTCGCCAAGCATGGGCTGGTAGATGTCGCCACCGATTACGGCCTGATATTGCTCGAGTTCACTCCTCGCGGCATGGGTAACCTGGACATCGCACCCATCGCCGAGGCGCGGATCGGGGCCGATACCGTGCAGGTTTTCGCCTGGCAGCAAAAGACCAGTGCGGGCGGGGAGCTGGAATTTCATGGACGGCAGGTGGTGCGCCAAGCCCTAGAGGGCCGCCTTTGGGTCCGCAAGTCGGACGGCCTGCCGTTGCGCGTGGATGCCTGGGCACAGTACGTCGATGGCCAGCACCGCATCCGGGACGAAGCCACCGTCGACTACGTCGAGTCTTCGCACGGTTTTCTCACGCCCGTATCCGTGCTGCACCGTCACCTGGTGGACGCTCAGACCATCACCGAAAACCTGTATCATTATGAACCGTTTCGCATGTTCAGTTCCGACGCGGAAATCAAATTCACTGAGCTTCCCGACCAGCCGGCGCCCGCTCCGGTGAAGAAATGACCCGCTACATTACCTTAGCGGCTTCGGTTAGAGTTCAAGCTCCAGGTGTGGGGCACTCCGGCCAAAACTACCGGAAACCGATGCCTGAAGACCATGAGGGCTGAACGCGCTCGATTCCATCGGGCGGCTCGCCGAATTTGCCCATTTGGTGACAGGACGCTACGCTAACGGATGGACGCAGACTACTCTTGGACCATTAGCCCCGCATGGATCTTTCCACCCCGTTGACTTATGTGAAAGGCGTCGGGCCGGCCCGCGCGGCTATGCTGGAAGCCAAAGGCCTGACCGCGGTCGAAGACCTGCTGGGCTACGTGCCGTTTCGCTACGAAGACCGCAGCAACGTCAAGACCATCGCGCAGCTTGCGCCGGGCGAAATGGCGACGGTGATGGCGGAAGTAGTTTCGTCCATGGCCTCGGGATTCAAACGCCGTAAGCTGGGGCTGTTCGAAGCGCGTTTTTCCGACGCTTCCCGCGCCATCCTGGTGGGCAAATGGTTCCACGGCGATTATCTGGCCAAGGTGATGACCGATGGGCTGCGGGTGGCATTGTTCGGCAAGGTTGAATTCGACACGTACACCGGAGAGCTGCAGATGCTGCATCCGGAGTTCGAGGTCCTCTCCGACGACGGCGAAGGAGGGGAAGCCGGCGAATCCGCGCTCCACGTGGGCCGCGTAGTGCCCATCTACGAAGCCACCGGCAAGCTCACCACGCGCGCCCTGCGCACCCTGATGCACCGGGTGCTGGCGGAACTGGAGCCGCTGGAAGATCCGCTGCCCCGCTTTCTGCTGGAGCGGCTCAAGCTGCTCGACCGTTGGACGGCCATCCGCCAGGCGCATTTCCCGCCGCCCGACAGCGACTTGCGCCTGCTCAACAACTTTCGCTCGTCGGCGCAGTTCCGCCTCATCTTCGAAGAGTTCTTCTGGCTGGAATGCGGCATCGCGCTGAAACGGGCCAAGGCGCGCACGCTGCCGGGGATCGCCTTTGCGCTGGACGATCGGGTCCGCGAACAAATTAGGACCATGCTTCGCCAACGACATGAAGCAGCCCCGCCCGATGAACCGGCTGCTGCAGGGCGACGTCGGCAGCGGCAAGACCATCGTGGCGGCGGAAGCGGCCGTGATCGCCATCGAAAACGGCTACCAGGTGGCCGTGCTGGCGCCCACCGAGATCCTGGCCGCGCAGCACGCCGTCTACTTCAAACAGATCCTCTCCAAGTTAGGCTACGTCACGCTGCTGCTGACCGGCTCCTCCAGCAGTCGCGAGAAGACGCAGCTTAAGAAGTTGCTGGCCGAGGGGCTGGCCCACGTGGCGCTGGGAACGCACGCTCTGCTCGAAAAAGACGTGGAGTTTCACAAGCTCGGCCTCGCCATCATCGACGAGCAGCATCGCTTCGGCGTGCTGCAGCGGCTGGGGATGGTACAAAAGGGCGTTCACCCGGACGTGCTGGTGATGACGGCCACGCCGATTCCGCGCACGCTTTCGATGACGTTATATGGCGATCTGGACGTCTCGGTAATCGACGAGCTGCCGCCCGGGCGCAAGCCGATCGTTACCAAACATGCCACTGCCGATGCCGTGGAACAGGTCTACAGTTTTCTGAAACGGCAGGTGGACGAGGGGCGCCAGGCGTACGTGGTCTATCCGGTGATCGAGGAATCCGAAACCCAGGCCATGAAAGCGGCCGAGCAAATGTACGAACACCTTTCGCGGGTGGTCTTCCCGGATCTCGCCATCGGGCTCATGCACGGCCGTCTGAGCGGCGACGAGAAGGAAGCCGCCATGCTGCGCTTCAAACAGGGGCAGACGCAAATCCTGGTTTCGACCACCGTGATCGAGGTCGGCGTTGACGTACCGAACGCTTCGGTGATGGTGGTGGAGCAGGCGGAGCGCTTCGGGCTGGCGCAACTGCATCAATTGCGCGGCAGGGTTGGACGCGGCGCGGTGCAAAGCTACTGCATCCTGGTCACCGAGAAAATGAACGACGCCGCGCGCCAGCGCATCCGCACTCTGGTGGATTCCACCGACGGCTTTTATATCGCGGAGATGGATTTGAAACTGCGTGGGCCGGGCGAATTCTTCGGTACCAAACAATCCGGCCTGCCGTCGCTGCGGGTGGCGAATATCCTGCGCGATACCGAAATCCTGGAAATCGCGCGGCGCGAAGCGGTGAGTTTCGTAGCCGGGCCGCCCAGCGACGACCTGCGCAGCACCGTGGCCTACATCCGCGATCACTGGCAGCGCCGCTACGGACTGGTGATGGTGGGCTGATGCGGGTGATCGCGGGGGAGTTCCGTTCGCGCCGGCTGAAGAGCCTCCCCGGCAACGATACGCGGCCCACGCCCGACAAGCTGCGCGAAACCCTGTTCAACATTCTGGCCCCGCGCATCGAAGGCGCGGTGTTTCTGGACGCTTATGCCGGCACCGGCGCGGTGGGGATCGAAGCGTTGAGCCGCGGCGCCGTGCACGTCTATCTGCTGGAGTGCAGCCGCGCCGCGCTGGAAACGATCCGCCAGAACCTGGCCGCGCTCGGCCTGGATCGGCGCGCGACGGTAGTGGCCGGCCCGGTGCTCGTGACGCTCGCGCGCTGCCATGCCGATATCGTTTTCCTCGACCCCCCCTATAGCCAGGAGCGCGAGTACGCCGCCACGCTGGAACGGCTCGGAGAAACACCGCCGACCCTCGTCGTCGCGCAGCATTCGGTACGGTTCAAACTGGCGGAGAATTACGGAAGCCTAGGGCTTACGCGGGTGGTGAGGCAAGGCGACAATGCCCTGAGCTTTTATTGGGGGACAATGAAGACGTGACGCAGGCCATCACAAGAGATCCGGAGACGATGCACGGCGTACCAGTGTTTCAAGGGACTCGAGTACCCGTTCAGACGGTGTTCGAGTACCTTGAGGGCTAGGACACGCTGGAAGACTTTCTGGGAGGATTCCCAACCGTTTCCCGCGCCTTGGTCGTCGAAGCGCTCAAAGAAGCCAAGCAACTTTTGCTGGCAAGAGCCTAATGAGGCTTTTGATCGACGAATGCGTCGACGAACGCGTGCGGCTCCTGTTCGCCGGGCACGACTGTCAAACGGCCCGCCTCCTGGCAGCCGCGGAAAATGCGGGCTTTGATGTTCTCATTACTGTCGACCAGAATATTCCGGATCAACAGAACCTGTCCGGACGAACTGGCTACGTCGAGTGGGATTACATTGGCTTTGGCAGATTTCACCACATTCTTGATGCCGTTGTCCTCGCCATCTTTTGTCTTGTTCCATTTTCGCGCCTGGGCGCACTTGTCTACCTTGTCTTGCGCTCCTGGAGCGGCGCGGCGATCACGGCCTTGCTCATCGCGGGATCCCTCCGATTGTCCCAATTCTGGCATCTTCGATCGAAGTGGCCGCTTCGATTTACAGGACCAGGGTTAGAACCGCGACACGCATATAGGGCGCCCTGTCGCCGGGGAGCCGATTCCGGGCCGCCATCGATAGTGATGGCGCACGCCGACTGCCCCCGTCCACAGAGCCATGGCGATCAAGTGGTTCCAATCTCAGGGACTCGTTTCGCTTGTCGCCAAATATGGCTGCTTACACCTTAAATGAAACCGCCGTATACGCCAAGTACGTACGGTGGTGTGGGAGGACGGGGCTGCGAGGCTGCCGCGGGCTGAGGGCTTGGCCGGGCCGGAACGGGCGGTAGTTATCCTTCACCGCGCGAAGTCCCGTCGCGAGATCAGGAGATCGGACTCTCGGCGCGGCCGCGCTGTGACTGGCTACTATGGCACCGCTTCGGAGTTAGAGTAGGGAACCAGCGACGGCGGGCGATCGTCGGCACTTAGCAGCCAGACCTGGCGGTAGGGATAGTAGGTCAGTAGTTGGGCGTTATCTTGCCTTCCGAGGTCGCGGGCGAAGACGATGCGCGCGTGGTCGATATCGGCCTCGTTGTAGACCCACTCGTCTTGAAAAATATGATGCGGCGAGTAGTGAACGAATACCAGCAGCTTGCCGGGGATCTGGTCGAGTTGCCGGCTGACAGAGCTGCGGCGGTCCGGATCGTCGTGCGGAATCGAGTCCCAGGTTTCGTACTGGCGCAAGGGCGAGCCGTCGAAAAAGGCGTGCACGGCGTACCAGAAGAAAAACTGGCCGATGGAAAGAAACACGATCCAACGCGCCAGATAAGTCCAGCGCCGGGCTATGGTTTCAAGGCCAACCACGCTCGCCAGTACAAACAGACACACCACAGGAGCCAGATAGTGCAACTGGAACGCGGGGAAGAAATTAACGCCCAGGGCAAACAGTGCCAGCGTACCCGCGACCCACAGAAAGCGGCGTTCTTTGAGACGTGCCAGAAACGCGGCCAACGCCACATAGAGAGGCGGCAGGAAGAAAGAGCGGTAGTAGCGGACGCGGAATTCCAGCCGTTCCAGGTACGTCGCTGCCGTTTCCGGGCGCTCGCCGCGGAAGCCCCGCTGCATGCGGTAGTCCAGCGCCTGTTCCGGCGTCAGCGCGCGGTGAGGGGTGACATGGGGCTGCCAGGTAAACGCGGCCGGCACGCCGTATTGATACTGGCTGAGCATCTCGGGCATATTGGCCCAGCTTCCGGTCACGGCTTTGTTCTGAAATAGCAGCAGCGCTGCGGCGGCCAGTAGAATCATTGCCAGTTCCGGCGCCGCCTTCCACAAGGCGCGCCGCCGCACCGCCGGAGCCAGGTACACCGCCGCGCTCAGAAACAGAAAAATGGACTCATACGGCCGGGTGATGAGACAGAGCGCTAGCCCCAGCCCCATCACTACCATGTCCCGTGGCCGTGCCCCCGCGCACAGGCGCGGCAAAGCGCCGAAAACCGCCGCGCCAGCCGCCGCTGTGGACATCCCGCCCCAGTAATCGTTCATCCATTGGTTGAGCGGGCCGAATTCCACCACGGTCAACAGGCCGCCCACCATCGCCCAACCGGGTGTAGTCCAGCCGCGCAGCATCCAATAGCAAATGCCCGAAAACGCCGCCGCGGCCAACAGAACTCCGGCCCAGGGATGGCCGAAAATCGTCCATCCGATCGCCAATACAAGACCCTGGCCCGGCGGATAAATGGAGGCATAGGTGGGTTCCTGCAGCACAAAAAACGTCTCGAAGAATTCGGGTAGCGCGTGAGCCGGATTGGCCAGCCGCAGGTGACGCAGCGTGTCGGCTTCAAGCAAGTGGCTGAACTCGTCGTAAACGATGGGGTGCGGCGCCGGATGGTTAGCCAGCAGCAGCAGACGCAGCGCTACTGGCAGCACGGCCATGAGCGTGCACGCCAGGCGTGGCGATGCGGCCAGGCGCTGGCCCCAGCCCCTCACCCAGGGCTTCCACAACAGAATCGGCGCCAGCAAAAAAGCTGCCAACAGCAGCTCGATCCGGTCGGCGGCATTCAAAGCTCTGCTCCGGCCATTAGAGTTTCACCTTGCCCGCGTAGCCCGTCATTTCCAGATACCCGACCCCCGTCATACTCCCCGAGTAGGCGACGGCGCCTTCCCAGTAACTGACGGCGTCCTCGGCGGACAGTTCCTGTTGCGGGATGGCGGCGGCGCATTTCAGATCCAGCTTAAGCCGGGGAATGTGGATGCGCCATTCGATAGGATAGCGGGCGTGAGTGGCGGGGCTAGTCCAGAAGGCGAGGGGCGCCAGGCTGAAATCGGCCGACGCCAGGTGCGTCGCGTGTCCGTCGTGGGCGATGTAAGTGCCCGCGGAGAAACGGTCGATCGAGCCATCGTCACGGCGGATTTCGAACAGCATGAGCTCGGTCCGATTGTCGAGCTGAACGCTGAACCAATCCCAGCCTCGCTGGTTATCGGCGAGCTGCCCGGTGAACCATTCGTGGTCCATCCACGCGATGCCATGGACGGGACGGCCGTTCAGCTCGCCATGCACTTCGAGCCGTGGGAACGAAACATAGTATGAGGCCCGGCCGGGGCCTTCGGCTTTCTGGCTGACTCCGTTTTCGCCGTGGATCACCGCCGGTTTGGCCGGCGCCAGATCCAGCGTGAAGCGAATTCCATCGGCCACCGCGCGCAGTGTCTGGCGGTCCGTTGCCTTGTCCCATGCCACTTGCCAGTTACCGTTCCAGATGCGGCCTTCGTCCAAGCTCGCCCCGGCCAGGCCCGGGCCGGCGCGGTTCAAACGGCGAGCGCTCTGAAACGCGCCGCCGTCGATATCGGTCATGGCCAGATGCGCCAGGTACAGATCGTCGATACGCCACGCGGACGGATCCAAATCGCGATCGGACGACGCGGGCCGTCGCTCGCCCTGCCGGAAGAAAACTAGCTCAAAACCGTAGCGGTGACCATTTTGGGCTTGCAGGTTGCCGGTGTAATACCACCATTCGGTGCGGAATTCCGGGTGATTGAAATGATCGCGGGGAAACTCGTAGCGATAGCCGGGCAAGGCCTGACGAAAATCAACTGCGGCGCCCCCAAACAGCGCACCGCCCGCCAGACATACAATCGACAATCGAACCATCAACTCATTGTAAGAGCACCATTTGGCCTGTGGTCCATCCCCCCTCCCGTGCCGTGGCTTTCACGCTCAGTCGAGACGATACCCCTCCCGAGCGTACGCCCTCGTCCCGGGGCCGGCGACTTTCACCGTAATCCGGTGCCATCGCCCACCGCGGTCGTCGCCCCGCGGCGCATATCCGATGACGTATTGATTCCGTAATGCCTGGCCGATCTTGGCCGCCGCGTCTGCGACTTCCTTCCCGCCGCGAACGGCAAAGCTAATCCCGCCCGTCTTGGCAGCCAGTTCGTCGAGAAACAAAAGTCCCCGCTTTTCTTCCATCACCTGCATTGGCTTGGCGTACGCCGGCGCATTGCCGACGGCGATGGTGTAGATCTGTGCGTCGGATTCCATCGCCCTCTCTAACAGTTCTCCCCGGGAGTAACGGCTGTGATTATCCATCCCGTCGGAAATGATTAGTAATGCCTTCCGGGCGTGAATACCGGAGCGCAACTCTTTCAAACTTCCGTAAATCGTATCGATCAGAGCCGTGTCTCCGCCGGCGCTCTCGAATGCGACCCGGCTTAGAACAGCGTCGAAATCGTTGGTGAATTCGGAGTACTCCCGCGGGTGCGTCGACACCGTGTTGAGGAACGCTTCGTCGGCGGGATTGACGTCTTTCATGAGTGTCCGGAGAGCCTCTTTAGCAACGCCGAGGGTCGCTCTCATGCTGCCGCTCAGGTCCAGAACGGTTCCTATCGAGACAGGCGCGTCCTCCTCGCTGAACGAACGGATCTGTTGCCTCACTCCGTCCTCGGTCAGCGTGAACGCGTCTCTTGCCAACCCGTTGACAACGGCCCCCCGGCGGTCCATTACCGCGACCGGAACAAGGACCAGTGTGGCGTCGGCGCGGAAGGATGGCCCTTCCGCCATGGAGAGCTTCTGCGCATCAGCGAACCAGGCCGCCGCACCCAACAGGATCGTCACGGCGAAAACGGCGCTCGCCGGACCTGACATCGTGTTATGCGACTGCATGAGACACTCGCTCCTCTCGGCTTACGCTAAGGCTTGGTCCCCCAGGGCTCTCTCCCGTTCGGAACCCGGCGGCGAAGATATCCGCCTGTTCGCGCGATCGCCTCAGTTCGCGCGCCATCCCTTCCACCGTCCTCAACTCGCGCAAGAGCGTGGCCGCGAGCACGCGGAACTCCTCGCACAATGCCTCGCAGCGCTCGATCGCGCGATCCAGAGTGACCATCGGGCGAGCACCCTGTTCCGTCGACACAAAAGACCTGTCCTCAGATTCCTGCCGGCCCGGCGAGACACGCTCGCCGAGCGTCGGGATCGCACGGGTAACTGCCTGCGGAGCACCCGCCGGAGCCGATCTGCTCTGACCCGGCAGCGCTTCTCTGGGATCGTCATCGGATTCGTATTCGACGTCTTCGTGGCAACATTTCGCGAAGGCGTCCGGCTCGATGACTTGAATGTAACCGAGCGCCATCGCTCGAACCGACCAGGCGTAAAGATCCTTGCGCATCCGGTCTGCCGGAACATGGAACCGGGCGGCAATCTTCGCCGACCGCCAACCGCAAACGAAAAACAGACCAACCATCCGCCACTGAACATCGGCCGCGGGTTCCTTCAGGAGGCTCGGAATCTGTGATGGAAAGGACACTATGTTCCCGCGGATGGCCCGCCGCAGGATCCCGATGCCCGGGTGGACCGGCGTCTTCAACCGCCGTGCACTATGGATTTCCAAGGCCCGTACCTTCTCACCCATAAAGTTCATAAGGAAGTCTAGACCGGCATGCATGAAGATTGCATAAGTGTCAGCCGGATTTTGTTACCCAGGCGACGTCCACGGCAATAAGGCCTCAGCAACTTAGCTATTGTTTGCTTTCACCACACCGGGAATAAAAAAAACTGACCCAGTCCATCAAATCTTTCCATACAAATGCCAACTTCCAGTCACTCAATTAGTTACTGGACACTGACTGGCGAATAGAAAGCCATGCGTTGAATCCTCATGCGTTCCTCATGAGGCTTCCTTCACAATCGCTCTAATCACGAATCGGAGCGCGGTGACACGCG
Source organism: Bryobacteraceae bacterium (assembly GCA_049509915.1). Taxonomy (GTDB): domain Bacteria; phylum Acidobacteriota; class Terriglobia; order Bryobacterales; family Bryobacteraceae; genus JBEKYD01. The sequence goes on from JBEKZL010000048.1 coordinate 9,981, forward strand.
GTTCTGCGCCGCCGACTGAAAGACACCGGAAATGAGCGCAACACTCGAGCCAGTGAAGGGGAAGCTGCTGATCGTGGACGACGAGCCGGCGATCCGTTGGGCGCTGAAGAAAACCCTCCAGAACCCAGGCCTTGAAATCGTGGAGGCCGAAACCGGCCAGCAGGCGATCGCTCTGGTTCGCACGGTCCGCTTCGACACTGTGCTGCTGGATATTGGCATGCCCGGAATGGACGGCATCGAGGCTTGTAAACAGATTCGTGAGTTGATGCCGCGGCTCGGAATTCTGATGCTAACCGTTAGGAATACCGAAGAAGACATGGTTCAGGCGCTTGACGCCGGCGCCGACGACTACGTCACCAAGCCTTTTCACACCCGGGAACTGGCGGCGAGGCTCCGCGCTGCGGTGCGCCGCGCGCGCGCGACGCAACCGGATGAGGGAGCCCTCATTGAAATCGGAGAGATCGAGCTCGATCCGGAGCGGCGTGCCGTGAAGAGGTCGGGGGAGGCGATCCATTTGACACCGAAGGAATTCGACTTGCTCCATTTCCTGATGTCCCACGCCGGACGTCCGCTCACCCATGCCCGTATTCTTGCCGCGGTATGGGGACCGGAATACGGCGGAGAGTTGGAATATCTCAGAACCTTTGTTCGACAACTACGAAAAAAGCTCGGCGACGACGCCCTTGCACCCAGATACGTGGTTACCGAATCGCGGATCGGTTACCGTTTCAAAGCGGAAGCCGATTGCGTGGGGGCAGCGAACGCATGACCATCAGAGGATCGGAAATCAGTTCCATATGTTACCCGCGGGTGACGCTTTGTACTTATAACACTCGCTCGACCCAGCCGTGGATGGAAGGGCCGGGCTTTTTCGATTCTGTGAACCGGATTTGAACTCGACCAATGGGAAGGAAGCAAGAACAGTGAAAACCTCGTTTACTTATGTCCTGAGTTGCGCGGCCTTGATTGGAACGTGTCTCCAGGTCCACGCCGCTTCCGGCGCCGAGAATGAATCAGCCGTGGCTCGGCTGCATGGTGTGGTTCTGGACCAAACTGGAACGCCTTTGGCGGGCGCGACGGTGACGGTCCAAATCTCCGCCGAAGGCAATCCGCGCACCGTGCTCACAACCGGCAACGGCGAATTTGAGCTGGCCAGCCTGGCGCCGGGGCATTACGAGGTGACGGCGGCCAAGAACGGGTTGGCGACTCAAGAGCCGGTCGCCGTCGACATTGCGGTCGGGAGCTCCACGGACATCGACGTGCCGCTTGGCGGCGAGTCCATTTCCGCCGTGTCAACGCCGAAGAAGGAGGGCTTCATCCGGCGGTTCTTGCGGGCTTATGCTGACGACTGGCGGCCCGCCACCGGCCAGGACGTTTCACCCGCACCCAAGTTTCGAGGTTACCCCGCCCCGGTTGAAGGGCCGCCCTTTCCATTTACAGTCTGGCCCTACGGCGGCAGCGTGACGATCGGCCAACCATGGACGCAGGCTGGCCCGCTGATGACCGCTATTTGGGGCGGATCGAACGGCGACGCCTGGAAGCGAAGCGGTATCCAAATCTACGGATGGCTGAACGCCGGCACCAATGTCAGCACCTCCAGGGGCGGCGGCTACTCGAATTTTCCCGAGGCTTACGCCGAGCGCGAAGGCATTCAATTGGACCAGGAGGTGCTGTACATCGAGCGGCAGCCCGATACCGTCCAGACCGACCATGTCGACTGGGGCTTTCGAGTCTCCGGGCTATACGGCCTGGACTATCGATTCACCACTTCCCAAGGATTCCTCAGTAACCAGCTTCTAGGCAAGAACCAGGAGAACGGTTTCGACGCTCCGATGTTTTATTTCGATTTATATGTTCCCCAAATCGCCCAGGGGACGGACATCCGGGTGGGCCGCTATATTTCGCTGCCCGACATCGAGGCTCAGTTAGCTCCGAATAACTATACTTACAGTCACTCCCTGACGTACACGTTCGATTGCTACACGCAACTTGGCATCAACAGCACGACCAAGGTGACCAGCCACTGGCTGTTCCAAGTGGGGCTGTCGCCAGGCTGCGACACAATGCCGTGGACCAAGAGCGCCAAACCGACGGTAAACACATGCCTGGGATACACGTGGCGGAACGGATTGGACAATATCTACGGCTGCGATAACTCAATTAACGACGGAAGGTACGCCTATAACAACCTGCAGGCATTTTATCTCACCTGGTATCACAAGTTCAGCGCGGGCTCGAAATGGCATTCGGCGACAGAGAGCTGGTACCAATACGAAAGCCATACGCCGAACGTAGACAACCCGGCTGGGCAGGCCTTGCTGATTACCGGCGCCAACGGCGCCATCTGCAAGACCCTGGAGCAAGTGACCTGCTACGCCCCGGACTACGCGATCGTCAACTATATCGAATATCAAACCGGGAAACACGACTATCTATCGTTCCGCAACGAATTCTTCGACGACTTCGTCGGCCAACGCACCGGGTTTAAGACGTTTTACACGGAACACATGATCGGATGGGGCCACTGGGTGGGAACGACGATACTCTTCCGGCCCGAGCTCCGCTTCGAACGCTCCTACTCCGCACCGGCCTATGATAACGGCACCCGGAAGAACCAGTTGACCCTCGCCAGCGATGTGATCCTTTTCTTCTGACGAGGCGGCCTTCTACTTACAAATCGGAGCGTCTCAGCCCGGCGAAGGCGCCAGTATTAGAATGGGGAGCGAGAGCCGGCTCGCTACACGCTTTCCTCATGGACATTAGCCGGTGTCGTGAAAAACTTTTGTTCCAGCAAGCTGGATTCGTCACATCGGATTGTCCGAGCCGGCCTAAGTGGCTTGCTTGCCCAGTACGCCTGAGGACAATAGCGGCCGCGTTCCGCCGCCACGCTATCGTGTCCATGTCGGCACCGTCGTCGGCCAAGGCGCTGAAGTATCCTCTAAAAGTTACTGACGCGCATAAGTAGTCTTTATCGATTCCTTAGGCGTCCTTTATGGCTTTTGAATGCTTGCTCTGGCATACTAGCCAAAACCGGCATCCTTAAGCCAGTCTCAAAGGCTTTAGTTAAATGCGGTAGGGGTCGCCTCGTTCGCGATGAAGCAGAGTCTCGCACTACACAGTTAGATCCTTCAAAGAAAGGGTGGATGCCGTCAACTTATGATTACGAAACTATTAATGGCCGTGGCATTGCCGCTGTCAATCGCATGGACTACTGTCCCCGCTCACGCGGAGACGCACTTCAGCGTTGTTCATGGAGTCACGCTGGAGCTTAATGGCGTTCCCTTATCGGGTGCGCTTGTGGCGATTCACGGGCAGGACGACAACAGCAACCGCGACGTGGTAAGCGGTCCCGACGGGACTTTCAACTTCGAGAACCTGAAACCGGGCCGGTACCTCTTGATCGCCAGTAAAGATGGATTTCTGACCTCTTCGGCACTGGTCGAGTTGAAGCCGCGAGAGCCCCTTCAGGTGGCGCTCGCCCTCTCCTCAAAAGACCTGACCGCCGACGCGGCCGCGCAAGGGAAGGCGCTGCAGGCTATGCAGGAACGTGTCGAGCGCCTCGAAGCCATGCAGAAGCGAATCGACCAGCTTGAAGCGGAGTTGAGCCAGGTGAAGGCTCAACCAGCTCCTGCTTCGGCCGCTCCGAAGCCTCCCGCCGCGGACACTCAAGGCGCCTTCGTCGCGCCGCAGCCGGCGGCTAACCATGCCGCGTCGCAGCCCCTGTACGCGTCTTTAGATACTCCCCCGTTAAGCGCTCTCTCCACGCGGCCCTCTCCGCCAGCCGGCCATCTCAGCGCGGGGATTTTACCACCCGCGGCTGGAACCGTCGATGCACCGGCTCCTTCCCAAACGCCCTCTCCCGCGGCTCCTCCGGCGCAGCCCCCAGCTGCCTCCGCAGCTCCGGGGGTTCCCGATGCCCTCCAGCCTCCCGACCCGGCGCCGGCGGTGGACAACTTCACTCCCTTTGCATACGGAGACTTCACCTGGCTCAATGGCTCCTCCCGCAATAAAGACACCATTCTGGATACGAAGTTCTTTACTTTTGAAGGGCGGTTCGACACCCACTATATGGAGGATTTCAACCAGCCGATCGATCACACCATCGTCGGCGCAACCGAGTCTTTCCGCTCCGGCGAAGTCCAGATTGAGCAAATCAGCTTCGGTGGCGATTTCCACTGGCAGAACGTTCGCGGCAGGGTCTTGACCATGTTCGGCCTGTTTTCAACCACCACTCCCCGCAATGACGCCAGCTTCGGGGTCGGCCAATGGGACCTCCGCGACGCCTACAAATACGTATCGGAAGCCTGGGGCGGCTATCACTTCAACGTGAATCATGGGCTCAACGTCGACGCGGGAATATTCGTCTCGTACATCGGTCTGTTCAGCTACTACAACTTCGATAACTGGACTTACCAGCCGTCCTATGTGTCCTCGAACACGCCTTGGTTCTTCAACGGCGTGCGGGTTCAGTGGTTCCCGACCAACAAGCTGAAAATCGAACCCTGGTTCATTAATGGATGGCAATCCTACGCCAAGTACAACGGCCATCCCGGTTTGGGCGGGCAGCTTCTGTGGGAGCCGAAAGAGTGGTTTAAGCTCGTTGCGAACCAGTATGGCTTCGGACAGGATAACCTGGGTCTCCCCCACACGGAGCGCATTCACACCGACGACAGCATCGAGATTAGATATTACAGCAAGCCGGAAAACATGGGTCTAAGCAAGATGGCATTCTCCCTCACGGCCGACGCGGGATGCCAATATGGCGGCGGAATTCAGTGTACCGGTGCACCCAGCAAGAACAAGCAATCGTTTGTAGGGTGGATGGCTTACGACAGGATGTGGTTCCACAAGGATCTGTATGCCATCACGCTCGGCGGCGGAGAGATGAGCAACTGGGGCCGCTATCTGACCCTGCTGCCGCCGATCAATGGGGCCGACGCCGTGACGGGGTCGCCTTACTTCACGCAGCTTCCCGGCCAAAGGGCCCACATGTGGGATAGCACGGTAACCTTCCAGTACATGCCCAAACAGTACATCACCTGGTGGGCGGAGTTTGGGTATCGCCACTCCGATGTCCCGTATTTCGCCGGACGAGGCGGAGTCACTCCTCCCGGCTTCCCGCTCGGCGGAACTAATGGTTCTCCCGGGCAGTTCGCCTGTATGAACGGAGCAGCGTCGGGAGCGAGCGATCTCCCGACGGCTACCACCAATTGCGCCAGCGTTGGCGGTGTCTGGTTCCCCGATCTTCGCCGCAGCGAAGCGAAGCTCTCCGTTGGCGTAATGGTGAAGTTTTAGCGCGGGACCAATGAGAGTTGAATTGCGGTGCGGCGATCGGTACTGTAACCAGGTCGCTGCACCGCCTTTATGGAGTAAATGATGAGTAAGTCACTGATATGCTCCCTGGGGTGGATCGCCGCCGCGGTCGTCCTCATGGCGGAAGGTCCGGTTTGGATAAGCAAGCAAGCGGCCCAGTGGACCGAAGAAGACGCCAAGTTGATTCTACTTTCATCGCCATGGGCGAAAGAGACCAGGGCCGTCGTCAGCCGCCGGGTGACGGAGGACCAACTTAGGGAAGGCGGACAACTGGGCCAACCTCGCGGTGTCGGCTATGACGGGGTGGACCCGAAGGGCAGCGGACCAAAGGTATCGCCGAATATCTTCTCGGGCCCAGGGGGCGACGACCGGAGCCCCCGGTCCCTTCCCCAGCCCATTACATTGAAGCTGCGTTGGGAGACCGCTCTCCCGGTCCGGATCGCCGAGTTCAAATCGCGCGAGGTCGAGCCTCCCGCCTCGGAGGGAGACGGTTACCGCATCGCCGTCTACGGCGTTCCCGGTACCGATTTCAGGGGCGACCCGAAAGAATTGGGAAAACCCCTGAAGAACTTAGCCGTTTTGAAGCGTGAGTCGAAAAAGGATGTGAGGCCGATCGTCGTGGAGGTCTTCCAGCGGGAAAGCGACGTAGTGGTGGTCTATCTGTTTCCTTTGTCTGCGGAAATCACCAAGAACGACCGGCAAATTCAATTCGAGGCGCAAATCGGCCGCATTGTCGTCTCCCAAACTTTCGATCTGCGTCAAATGGAGTTTATGGGCAAACTGGAACTGTGACATGAGACGTGCGCGAATTGGATCTCATAAACGCACTCTATGGAGTTCATTATGACTTTTGATTTCGGCCCTTATGCGGCCCTCATGCTCCGTGCCCTATTCTGGCGAGTGTCAGGGGAGTTTCTTGTTGCCGAACCGTTCCGGCAGCGCGGGAACTTTCATCGCTTCGCCCGTTCGGGCGGCACTCGGACTGCAGGCAGTGTGCCTGTTCGGCGCTCAAACCTCGCATCCCGCTGGAGGATTCTATGAAAAGCCAGGGCTATGCATTTGGCCTTCTACTGGTCGTCATCGCTTCACTTCTCATTCTTGCTGCTTGTAGAAAAGCGGAAGCGGACCCGGCGCAAGGGGCGCCGCCCGACGCCAGAGTCGTTCCCTTTGCGGACGCCGCGCTCTTCTCGGTGGATCGCCCGGAGCAGTTTCCGCTGGCCGCGGCGACCGAACACCCTTCCACTTCCGAGTTGATTGTCACTGGGACGATCACGCCCGACGTGTCCCGCAACGTCCCCGTGGTCTCGCTCGCGTCCGGGCGTGTCAACGCCATCCACGCGAAACTCGGCGACACCGTGCAAAAAGGCCAGTTGCTGATGACCATTCGCAGCGACGACGTTTCGGGCGGCTATTCCAATTACCGTATGGCCGTGGCGGATGAGATTCTCGCCCGGACCCAATTGGAGCGCTCCAAAGATCTCTACGATCACGGCGCGATTGCGCTGAACGATCTGCAAGTGGCGCAAGACACGGAAGACAAGGCCAAGATCGCTGTAGACACCTTGGCCGAGCATCTCCGTTTGCTCGGCAACGACCCCGACAAGCCGATCTTTATGGTGGATATCTTCGCACCCACATCCGGTGTGATCACCGATCAGGAAGTGACCGCCGGGTCGCTGGTGCAGGCATACAATACCCCCTACCCATTCACAGTTTCCGACTTGTCATCCACCTGGGTGGTCTGCGACGTGTACGAGAACGACCTGGCCACTGTTCGCATAGGCGACGCCGCGGAAATCCGTCTGAATGCCTATCCGGACCGCGTGTTCCGCGGGAGGGTAAGCAACATCGGCTCGATTCTCGATCCCAATATCCGCACGGCCAAGGTCCGGATCGAGGTGCAGAATCCTGGAATCATGAGGCTGGGTATGTTCGTGCGGGCCACCTTCCGCGGTCAAACCCGAGAGATGCACACCATTGTCCCGGCATCCGCCATCCTCCACATGCACGACCGCGATTTTGTCTACGTTCCCGCACCCGACAAAAGGTTTCGCAGGGTGGAGGTGGTCGGCGGGGACCTCCTGTCCGACAACACGAGTCTGCAGGAGATCAAGTCAGGACTGCAGCCAGGACAACAAGTGGTCACGAACGCATTGGTTCTAGACCACGTGCTGGCTCAATGATCGCGGCTCGGACGATCGGGATGCGCAGGCGCGGCCAGCTCATCGGCGGGCAAAACAGGAAAACAGGAAATGATTCGGGCTCTTGTAGATTTTGCGCTTAACAACAAATTCGTAGTGTTAGCGATCGCCATTTTGTTGGCTGGTTGGGGGGCTATCTCGTTCCACGAGCTTCCCGTGGAGGCCTATCCCGATATCGCCGACAACTATGTCACGGTAATTACCCAATGGCCGGGACGTTCGGCTGAAGAAGTCGAACAACAGGTGACGATTCCGATCGAAATTCAAATGGCCGGAATGCCGCACATGACCTTCTTGCGGTCCGAGTCTATTTTCGGCCTGTCGTTCGTGATCATGATTTTCGACGACAGCTCCGTCAACGATTGGAACCGCCAGAAGGTTCTGGAAAGACTTACGCAGGTCAATCTCCCGAATGGACAAAACCTGCAGCCTCAAATCGGCACGGACTGGAGCACCACGGGTCAGATCTATTGGTACACCATAAGAAGCACCAATCCCCGTTACGACCTGATGGAGTTAAGGTCTCTGGAAGACTGGGTTCTGCTCAAGCAGTTCAAATCGGTTCCCAACGTGGTAGACGTTTCCGATTTCGGCGGCACGGTGCGCGAGTACCAGATACGGGTGGACCCGAACAAGCTGGTGTCGTACGGATTGAGCATCGGCCAGGTGGAGCAGCAGCTTGCCAACAACAACATCAATGCCGGCGGCAGCTTCGTCGAAGAGGGCATGCAGCAGATGAATGTGCGTGCGCTGGGGCTCTTCAACAATGTCCAGGACATTGAGCAGACTGTCTTAAAGACTCAAACCGGCACCGCGCTTCGGGTCAAAGATATCGCGTACGTGGTCCAGGGCCCCAAGATCCGATTGGGACACATGGCCCGGGCCAACCATGTGGAGGACGGGCGCATCATCGACGAGCCGGATGTCATCCAGGGCGGGGTGCTGATGCGCAAAGGCGCCGAGGAGGAACCTACGCTCGAGGCCATTCACAAGAAAGTCTACGAGCTCAACCACGGTATCCTGCCTCCCGGCGTGGAGGTAGTGCCGATGCTGGACCGCAGCGACCTCCTGCATTTCACCTTGCACACGGTGATGCATAACCTGATTGAAGGCATGCTTCTGGTCAGCATCGTTCTTTTTCTGTTTCTGCTCAATGTCCGGGCCGCTCTTATTGTCGCGCTCACCATTCCGTTCTCTCTGCTCTTTGCATCCATTTTTTTGGACCTGAACCACATTCCGGCGAATCTTCTCTCGCTGGGCGCACTGGATTTCGGAATGGTGGTGGACGGAGCTGTGGTCATGCTGGAAAACATCATCCGGCATCTGGGCCGAAGCCGCCGCCATACCAACGCTGGACCCGTGAAGACCTCCGGCGAGGTCATCCGCGACGCATGCCACGAAGTGCAGCGACCGGTCTTTTACGCCATCGCCATCATCATCACCGCCTATCTGCCCATCTTCACGCTGCAACGCGTGGAGGGCCGGTTATTCAGGCCCATGGCCTGGACGGTCGCCTTCGCCCTGCTCGGCGCCCTGACCTTTTCCATCCTCATCGCTCCCGTGTTGGCCGCCACATTCTTCCCTAAAGGAGTTCGGGAGCGGCGCAACGCGGCGATGGAGTACCTGACGGAGCGCTATCGCCGCCGGTTGCGCTGGGCCGTTCAGCATCGTTGGATTGTAGCTTTTGTCGCTCTGGTTTCCGTGGCCGGTACCATCTATCTGGGCTTCGGCGGCGTCATTGGCGCGGAGTTCCTCCCGCACCTGGACGAAGGCGCCATCTGGGCGCGCGGCACTCTGGCGAACAGCACCAGCCTTTCGGAGGGCGAAAAATTCACTACCAACGCCCGCTATGTTTTCGCCTCGTTCCCGGAGGTAACAACGGTCGTGTCGCAGGCCGGCCGTCCCGACGATGGAACCGACACCGGGGGATTCGGCAACACCGAGTATTTCGTCGATTTGAAACCTCACGACCAATGGCGCCCAATATTTCACAAAAACAAAGACGAGCTGATCGCCGCCATGAATCGCGCCCTGGAAAAGTACCCCGGGGCGATTTGGAACTTTTCGCAGCCTATCGAAGACAACGTCGGAGAGACCATGACTGGCACTAAGGGTTCGCTGGCTCTCAAGATCTTCGGGGATGACTTGAAGACCCTCGAGCAAAAGGGCGAAGAGGCCACTACCCTGATGTCGGGTATCGCGGGCATGCATGACGTCAAGCTGTTACGCGACTTCGGCCAGCCAAATCTCGACTTGACCATCGACCGGCGCCAGGCTGCCCGTTTTGGAATAAACGTGGCGGACATCCAGGATGCCGTCCAGACGGCCGTAGGCGGCAACGCGGTGAGCCAGGTACTGATTGGCGAGCAGCGGTACGACGTGGTAGTGCGCTACCAGGAGCCCTATCGAAATACCAAGCAGGCCATCGCGAACGTTCGCCTGCTTTCCCCTTCGGGAGAGCGGGTGTCTCTGGCGCAGTTGACTAACGTAGAGGTCAAGGACGGCGCCTACGACATCTTCCGCGAAGGTAACTCTCGCTATGTGGCCATAACCTTCAACGTGAGAGGCCGCGATCTGGGTACCACGGTCGAAGAGGCGATCAAGAGGCTCGGTGAGAAGGTCAAGCTGCCGCCGGGCTACAGCATCGGCTGGTCAGGGGAATACGAGAGTGAAAAGCGGGCGGAGGCGCGGCTGGCTATCATCGTACCGCTGACCATCCTCGTCATCTTCATCATTCTCTACAGCATGTTTCGCTCTTATAAATGGGCGCTGCTCATTCTGTTAAACGTCGGCATGGCCCGCATCGGCGGCCTGCTGGCTCTTGTAATTACGGGAACTTACCTCAGCGTCTCGTCCGGCGTCGGCATGTTGGCGCTGTTCGGGGTGTCGGTGCAAACCGGCGTAATCATGGTCGAGTACATTAACCAACTCAGGGCGAGAGGCCACTCGATAGAAGATTCCGCCGTGGAGGGTGCGGTTCTGAGGCTTCGTCCCATCATGATGACCATGCTGGTGGCCACTCTTGGGCTTCTTCCGGCAGCGCTCTCGCACGACATCGGAAGCGATTCGCAGCGGCCCTTCGCAATTGTGATTGTAGGCGGCCTGATTTCCGATCTGTTGCTCAGCATCGTTCTGTTGCCGACGTTCTATGTGTGGATCGCGCGGGACGGCGACCAACTTCCCAAACCGGAAGGTTCTTTCGAGGGTTGATGATGACTAAGTGCATCGTTTCCGAAATACAGACACTTATGCCGCGGCGCCTTCGGGCCGGCCGAATCGCCTGCCCGGGCCATACTCCCCAAGGAGGCACGTTGGCCGGCCTGTGATAAGGCGCTCCAGGCCGGCACTCCCTCTTATGCAAAACATCCGGACTATTTTGGCCGCCGCTGGCGTGTTCAGTTGCATCGTTTTGGCGGATTCGGCGTCCGCCCAGCAGGCACCTGTCAGAATCACACTCGAGCAGGCCATTCAAATGGCTCTCCGTCACAATCACACCCTGCTGGCCGCCCGGACCACCATCGAGCAGAATCAGGCGGCGGAAATTACCGCTAATCTGCGGCCCAATCCGACGTTCTTTACCGACTGGGAATATCTGCCCCTCTTCCAACACCCACAGGGCGAGAGTGTGTCGGAATACCTGCAAGCCTCGACCGAAGGTGACGCCGGCTTGAGCTACCTGATTGAACGCGGCAATAAGCGGGCTCGCCGTTTGGAAGCGGCTAAGGGCGCAACCGCTGTAAGCCGGGCAACGGTGACGGATAACGAACGCGGTGTCGCGTTTCAGGTTGGCGCTCTGTTCGTCAACGCCCAACTCGCGGAATCGACTCTCGAACTCGCGCAGACCGACCTGAAGAGTTTTCAGCAGACAGTCGACATCAGTGAAATCCAATTCAAAGATGGCGGCCTGAGCGAAAACGACTACCTAAAAATTAAGATTCAGTTACTTCAGTTTGAAACCGACGTCCAACAGGCGCTGGTCAACAAGGCCCAGTCGCTGTCCGATCTTCGTCAACAATTGGGTTACGAGTCGGTTCCCGCCGACTATGACGTCACGGGTGAATTTGAATATCGTCCCCTACTGGTCACTCTTCCGGAACTGCAGGCGAAGGCTCTTCAGAATCGGCCCGACCTGCATGCGGCGGTGCTGGGCGTCAGCGCCGCCAACAGCCAATATGCGCTCGCCAAGGCGAATGGGAAGCAGGACCCTACCTTATCGGCCAACTACACGCACACCAACGGGCTGAGCGCCGTCACCTGGTCGTTCAGTATTCCGCTGGCGATTTTCGACCGCAACCAGGGCAATATCGCCCAGACGCGGATTGCCATCCGGCAGGCCGAGGAGCAGCAGAAAGCGGCCGGCGGGCAGGTGCTGACGGACGTGAAAGATGCGTACGAAGGGCTGCAGGCGAACGCGAAAGTAGCTCAGCTATTTCAATCCAGCTATCTCGACGTGGCCCAGAAGAGCCGTGACATCAGCGAATATGCGTACCGGCGCGGCGCCTTGGCATTACTCGATTTCCTGGACGCCGAGCGGACCTATCGCGCCACCCAGCTTGCTTACCGCCAAGCGGTGGCAGCTTACCTGACTTCGATCGAGCAGCTTCGCCAGGCCGTGGGAACCAGGGACCTGCCCTGAGCGCGCCGCTTCGCGATACCAGAATGATCTTATGACCAGAGAAGAAGTTCGCGCGCGTATTATCGAAATCGGCATCATTCCGGCGGTGCGGCTATATTCGGCCGATGACGCCATGTTTGCCGCCGAGGCGGTCTGCGAAGGCGCCATCCCGATTGTCGAAGTGACGATGACAGTCCCCGGCGCCGTCGACGTCATTAGGCAACTGACGCGCCGGCATCCTGGTGTTCTGGTCGGCGCCGGTACGCTGTTTCATGTGGAAATGGCACGCCGCTGCCTGGACGCGGGAGCGGCCTTCCTGACCATGCCGGGACTGGATCTTGAGATAGTCAACTTTGGGTTGGGGCGCGACGTGGTCGTCTTGCCGGGCGCTTTGACGCCCACCGAGGTCATGGCCGCCTGGAAGGCCGGCTGCGATTTCGTCAAGGTTTTTCCGTGCGCGGCGAATGGCGGCCCGAGTTACATCCGGGCTCTCAAGGGACCTTTTTCGGAAGTCCCGATGATTGCTTCCGGGGGTGTGAATCAAACCAACGCCGTGGATTTTATCCGCGCGGGCGCGGCGGCGTTGGGCATCGGGCGGGACTTGATTCACCAGGATGCCATCAAACGCCGCGAACGCGGCTGGATTGTCGAACTGTCGCGGCGGTACACGAAGATGGTGGCGGAGGCACGCAGCATACAGAAGGGGTCCGAGTTATGACACGCAGGCTGGCAGCCGTCGTATTCTGGTTTAGCGTGTTGGGGTGCGCGCAGGAGAAAGCGCCGAAAGAGTCATTTGAAGTCACTAAGACCGAGCGGGTGAACTTTCTCGCAGGCGGCACTGTTGAAGTGGACAACTCATACGGTTACCTTACGGTGGAAGGTTGGGACGAGCCGGAGGTCGAGGTGACGGTCGCAAAGTCCACCAATCGTTTTTATGAGCCTGAGCGGAAAGAGCGGGTAGGGCAGCGTTTTGACGAGATCCGCGTCTCCACCGAGCCGCGCCCGGGCAAGGAGTTGGCGATTTCGACAATTCTCCCTGTCCGCACTAATCTCATCAGCTCTATCCTTCCTTCGCGCCGAATCATTGTGACCATGCCCAAGCATAGCCACCGCGGCGTAACTGTCGAGTATACCGTCCATGTCCCACGCGACTCGCGTCTGCTGGTTCACCATGACTACGGCTACATATGGGTGAGCGATGTGACTGGAGACATCGAGGTGGATAGCCATACCGGCGACATGATCGTAATGCTGGCCGATCCAGGGCCTTACGCGATCGATGCGAGGACCAGAATAGGCAGCATTTCAGCCGATCTTGCGGGCAAAGGAAGCAAACAATTCCTGGTCGGTACTCACTTCGTTCACACAGGTCCGGTTCCATCGCGGCGGGTCTATCTACGCATGGGTCGCGGGAACATCACGATCAAGAGTAGCCCGCCGTCGGGTCCTTTCTGGGCGACGCCTCTAACCGCTCCACAAATCGCTCCCACAACCCCGGCAGACGGCCATTTACGATAGATGGAGAACCGGAAACAGAACGGTAGGCGGCTGTCTCTGGAGTTGCGTTAGGCTTGCTCTATGTACATTCGCCTTGACCGTCTGCACCGGGCGGCGCCTGTGATTCTGGGAGTTTCGACGCTTGTGGCCGCCGGGGTGCTTCTCACATGGGATGCCTTCCCAGGGTACTTTCCCGCCAAGGCTCACGACTATCTCGCCACATTTCCACTGGCGGCAATCGCATTTGCCTATCTCGTCTATCAAAGTGCGCACCGGCCTTCCTTTCGGGAATTGATAAAGGCGACCCTGCTGGCGATTGCGTTCCTATTCTGGGCAGCCAATCAATTCTGGCCGGACCTGCACGAGGCGACGCTTTTCAACGACATCGCGATCACTCTGTTTGTACTCGACGTATTCCTGGTTATGATTGGTTGGCCGGCGACCTCGCCGGATGAATCCTTCGGCGAGACCTACGTCGCTTCGGGCGACCAGCGCGTGAGCCAGCGAGGTGGCAGGGAAGATCGCGGCCAATAGCGCCGCGCCAGGTGCTTACACCGTCCGCCCGGCGGCGCGCGTGCGCTTCAGCGCGTACATGGCGCGGTCGGCCTCGTCCAGCGCTTCGCGCAAGGTGCGGGCGCGGGCGTCGGCTACGCCCCAACTGAAAGTTACCGGCAGCAGGCCATAGCCGCGCACCCGAAAGTCGCTCAGCCGCAAGGCGATCTCGCCAATCCGGCGCACGGCCAGTTCCGCCTGCTGGTTGTGGAACAGAATCACGAACTCGTCCCCGCCCCAGCGGTAGGCCTCGTCTTCGGCGCGAACCGAGCTGGCCAGCAGTTTGCCGATACTCTGCAGGATTTCGTCCCCGACCAGGTGGCCGTAGCTGTCGTTGATCTCCTTGAAATTGTCCAGATCGCAGACCATGACCACGCCATCGAAGGGACGATCGGTCTCCAGGCGGCTGGCCAGGGCGGCCTGGTTGAGAAGGCCGGTCAGATGGTCCAGATCCAGCCGCTGCCGTCGCTCACGCCGCAGATGGTCCAGTTCGGCTTTCAGGGCGGCGATGCGGCCAAGCTCGCTTTCGGCCCACATGGCCATGGCGGCAAAAGCCATGACGCAGTGCAAAGTGAAATCGATATAGCTTTCATGGTGCAGATACTGCGCCCACTCCGATGCTCCCCCGTGGCTGAAGAGCCACAGCAGAATGGCCGCGTGCTCGAAAAACGCGGCGGCGAGGACCACCAGCGAGAAGCGAAACACGCGCGCGCCCACCCCTTCCTGACGGCGCAACAGCAGGAAGTTGTACAAATAGACGAAGCCCAGCACCAGGGCGTGCGTGGCCTGGTATGCCGCCAGGCCGGAATACAGCCCCACCCCATAGACCAGCGCGACGAAAATCGGCAGGATGGCGATCAGCCGCAGGACTGTCCGCCAATCCTTGACGGCGGACCCAAAACCGGCCCGCGCGGCCGACACCAGCACAATGGCGAAAGCAAATTCGAACGTGGCATAGGGCGCCAGCCAGGGCGTGTGCCCGCTGGCAGTCAGCGCGAATCCGAACACCGCCGCCATCAAGCGCAGCAGCCAGGCCGCGGCCCACAGGCCGAAATACACCGCCCTGGACTGCCGGAAAAGGAACAGAAATACCAGCCCGAACAACAAAGCGCCGATTTCCTGTATCAGGAAGGCGGTAAGATCGGCGACCGGTCCGGTGGAGTCCATGATCCTAGTCGCCTCCGATGGCGTGCCGCCTTACAGTGCGGGCTTTGCCCGTGGATTCGTCCACTTCCACGATCACGGCATGCAACTCGGCGCCTTTGGTGGCCGCTTCCATGCGCACCGGCAGGCTGGTCAGGAACCGCTGCACGATCACGCCGGTTTCCACTCCGATCACCGAATCGTACGGCCCGGTCATGCCACAATCGGTCTGGTAAGCCGTGCCGCCCGGAAGAATACGGGTATCCGCCGTGGCAATGTGGGTGTGGGTGCCGATCAGGGCGGAAACGCGCCCATCCAGATACCACCCCATGGCGATCTTCTCACTGGTGACCTCGGCGTGAAAATCCACGAAGCGCACCCGCACCCGCGGATCTAGCCCGGCCAGAATGCTATCGGCCTTGCGGAACGGACAATCGGTTGCGGGCATGTAGGTCCGCCCTTGCAGGTTCATGACGGCGCATTCGACGCCATTGCGCGCGGGCACTACCGCCAGACCCGCGCCCGGGCCCTGCGGATAGTTGGCGGGACGCAACAGGCGCGGCTGGCGCTCCAGGTACTCGTAAATCTCCCGCTTATCCCACACGTGATTGCCGGTCGTTAACACATCGAATCCCAGAGCGAACAAGCCCTCGGCGATAGCCGGCGTGACGCCGAATCCGCCGGCGGCGTTCTCCGCGTTGCCAATTGCGAGGTCGATGGCATTGGTCTGCATGATATCGGCAAGGTGGTCGGCTACGATTCTCCTGCCCGGAGAAGCGAAAATGTCTCCGACAAAAAGTATATTCATTTTGCCATTCAACTTAACACGCATGCTATGGTCAAAAAGATGCCGAGCGTTCCTCCTGATTCCGAGCCGCCGGAGCGGCATCATGTAATGCCGCGGGAACGGCGCTACGTGAAGGTCCGCCGCGTCGACGAGTGCGCCACTCTGGGCGATGTGTTTCTGCACTGCCTGCCGGCCTTTGGAGGCGCCTCGTTGCGCCGCATCTACGACATCCTGGACCGCGCCATCGGCATGGGCTGCCCGTTTACGCTGGCGGTTTCCGGACCGGTGACGGTATCCGGCCAGCACCAGGCCTGGCTGCTGCCGCTTCTCGAAACCGGCTGGGTTGCCTATCTTTCCACCACCGATGCGGTCTGTTACCACGACGGCCATCGCAGCCTGAACGCCTACCGTTCCGGTCCGATTCACGAAGTCCCCATTGCGAGCGACGATGCCGCCTTGCGCCAGGAAGGCACCATCCGGGTGACCGATATGGCCTTCGACGAAGGCGTGCTGCTCGATCAGGACCGTTTCCTGAGCGCCATGCTGGCGCGCCCCGAGTTCCAGCGCAAGATGACCGGCACCGAACTGCGCTATCTGCTGGGCCGCTACTACGCCGCCGAGGAGGAACGCAACGGCGTCGCCGCCGGCCTGCTGTCCACCTGCTGGCGACGCGCCGTTCCGGTCCTGGTGGGCGCTCCCGCCGACGGCAGCGTGTTTCTCAACTCCATGAAACTGTGGGCCATGCGCCAGTCCGGGGTGATTCCCGAATACGGCTTCGAGCTGGACCTGCACGCGGAAGTCTTCGAAGCCTGCGCTTACCACCGCTGGGGTCTATTCGATCACCCGGTGCACGCCCTCGCCACCTTGATTTTGGGCGGAGGCGTGCCCAAGAACTATAACCTCCAGCCCGAGCCCGCCCTCGGCCAGGTGCTGGGCCTCGCCGAGGTGCGCGGCTACCAATTCGACGTGCAGATCGTAACCGCCCCGGTGACCGATGGATCCCTTTCTTCCTGCCTGCCGGCCGAGGCCGTTACCTGGGGCAAGGTCGACAAAGATACCTACCTCCAGACCACCGAGAGCATGCAGGCGGATTATTCCACGGTGATGCCGTTTCTGGTCAAGGCTCTGCTCGACAACCGTGCCCGCTACCGTCAGATGGTGGAGGAGGAGGGTGAAGCGGCGGCGTTTGCGCGGGAACCCAAGGCGCGCGGCTACCTTCGCCCCAGCCTGGGCTATCGCCTTTTTGAGCGGCGGGAAAACCTCTGCGCCGCGCTGACGGCGGACGTGAAAGCCAACCGCGAATGGCTCCTCGAAAGCGTGACATACCCTTTGGCCGGGTAGCAATCGGGAGACCAGGCGCCGCGCGCGTTCACCAATGACAGGGATGCCGCCCATGCGGCCAGTGTGTTACACCAGGAGTAGTAATATGGTGTCTTCCACCGATCCCTATCGGGGCCTGAGGGAACTGCCTCCGTTTCCCGCCATCGCAACCAAGCTGTTGCGTGTGCTTTCCCGCGAAGACGCCGATCTGCGCGATATTCAGAATTTGATTCGTACCGATGCGGCTCTCTGCAGCGACCTGCTGCGCATCGTCAACTCAGCGGCTTTCGGCACATCCACGCCGATCAGCAGCATCCAGATGGCGGTGCTGCGCCTTGGTTTCGAACGCGTCAGACAGTTCGCCATGGCGGTGTCGCTCAGAGGCTTCCTGCAGTGCGTCCGCATCGACCTGCTGCGGCACCTGTGGAGGCACAGCCTGGCCTGCGGTCTGGTTGCCAACGACCTTTCCAACGCTTGCTCCACCTCGATGGCCCAGGACGATAGTGCCTATACCACGGCGCTGCTGCACGATATCGGCCGCCTGGGCCTGTTCGTCACCCATCCGAACGAATACGCCAAGCTGATCGAGTTCGAGGCAACCGATGGCGGAGATCTGCGCGAGCGCGAACGGCACGCCTTCGGCATGGACCATTGCCAGGCGGGCGTCTGGCTGGCCGACCAATGGCAACTCGGCAAAGAGATCCGCCATGTGATCGCTACCCACCACGACCCGCTTTCCGCGGGCGACTTTCAACGGGCCGACGTGGTGCGGGTGGCAATCCTGCTGGCCGACAGTCTTGGATTCGACGTGATGCAACCGGCCCGCGTCTTCACCTTGTCGGAAATCCGCACCATGCTGCCCCGGGCCGCCCAGTTCCGCTTCGACCCCGACCCGGAGCTTTTCAAGACCGTAATTACCGAACAACTGGACGCCTTCGATTAGGCCGCGGCCGGTGGTCGGCGACTGGTGTGGTTATTCTCCGGCGGGCGCTGAGCGGGCTAAGTACATCGTTTCATAAATACGGCAACGTATTCTTGGCAGTGAAAGACCGACTAAGGCTAGGAAACGGTGCGAGCGGGCGCGCGGGCAGGCGAATGGGCGGCCGCGCCGCCGTCCGGAAACCGGATGCGGAAACGGCTGCCCGTGCCGGGCGCGCTGTCCACGTCCACGACACCGTGGTGCGCCTTGGCGATCCAGGCGACGAAGCTCAGCCCGAGCCCCAGCCCCTGTTCCGGTGCCGGCGCCGTGCCCGTTCCCGGCACGCGGTAAAAGCGGTCGAAAATGTGCGGCAGGAATTCCGGCGCAATCCCGCGGCCGGTATCCTCCACAATCAGTTCCAGCGCCCCTTCCACCGGCTGCACCGTCACCCGCACGCGGCCGCCCGCGGGGGTGAACTTGATGGCGTTCGAGAGCAGGTTGGTGATCATGCGCTCGATCTGTACGCGGTCGCCTTCCAGCGTGCAGCGCTCGGCCAGTTCGGCGGTCAACGCGATTCCGGCGGCCTCTGCCGGAATCTGGAATTGTTCGGTCACCTCCTCCACCACGCCGGAAAGATCCAGCGGCGCCCGTTGCAGCGCCAACTGCCCGGATTCGGCCTGCGAGAGCAACAGCAGGGCACGCACGATCTGCGAAAGCCGGTCGATATCCTGCATGGCGTTGAACATGGCTTCGCGGTACTGGTCGGTAGTCTTGGCCGTAAACAGCGCTACTTCGATCTGGCCCCGGATCGCCGTAATGGGCGTGCGCAGTTCGTGGGAAACATCGGTGGAGAACTGCTTCATCTGGCGAAAGGAGGCTTCCAGGCGCTCGATCATGCGGTTAAAGGTCAGGATGAGGTAGTCGAGCTCGTCGCCGGAATTGCGGGAAGGAATTCGCAGGCTCAGGTTGGAGCTGGAGATGCGCTGCGCCGCCCGGGCCACATCGTGTACCGGCGACAGCGCCCGGCCGGCCATCACCCAGCCCAGCAGCGAGCCTAAAATGATAGCCACCGGAATGGCCGCCGCCAGCCTCCAGGTGGTTTCGCGCAGCGTCCGGTCGCTTTCCTGAAACGAATCGCCCAGCGCCACGTAGAAAGGCTCCTTGTGCTGCTGGTCCCATACCATCGCCGCACGGATCAGGAAGGGTTTGCCGTCCGAATTGCGGCGCACATCCCAGGTGGGCGTGATGGGCGCGTTCGGACGGGCTCTGACGAAGTCCAGCATCCGCTCCATCCGCTCCTGAATCTCCGCGGGCTTATCGATGCCGATATCCTGGTAGCCGGTCGAGACGGAAGGACCCTGGGCCATGATGTCGGGAATCACGTGCCCGTGCTGGTCGGCGATCAGATAGATCTTCTTGATGTCGAGCACGACCGTGGTCTCGTCCGGGTCGTCCTTGTCGTAATACCAATCGGCGTAGGTGCCTTTGATGGGGTCCACCCAGATGCGCAGAAACCCGCCCTTCACGGCGGCCCATTCGTCGTTGAGACCGTCTTTCACGCCGTCGGAAAGGGTGGTCGACAGGCGGGCGCGAAAGTAACCCGCCACGGCGATCAGCAGTAGGGCGAAGAACAGCGAGTAGACGGCGGTCAGGCGGAAACGAAGCCCGCGAACCAGACGGCGCAGATCGCGTTTGTTCCCCGCCATGTTACGCCTGCGTGGCCGCGTCCGCCGGGCGTTCAGCCGGCTTATCGGGAGCGTCAATCATGTAGCCGATGCCGCGCACGGTCTGGATCAGCTTCAGCGCGAAACGGTCGTCTATCTTGCTGCGCAGATGGCGGATATAGACGTCGACGATATTGGTCAGACCGTCGTAGTCCATGTCCCAGACGTGCTCCACGATCATGGTGCGGCTGAGCGGCCGGCCGCGGTTGCGCATCATGTACTCCAGAATGCCGAATTCCTTGGGCGCCAGTTCGATCGTCTCGGTGCCCCGGGAAACCTTGCGGCGGATGCAATCGAGCACCAGGTCGCCCACTTGCAGGCGCTCGGGTGCAGGCTGTCCGCGTCGCAGCAGGGCACGCACCCGTGCCAGCAGTTCCACAAACGCGAATGGCTTGGTGAGGTAATCGTCGGCGCCCTGTTCGAGCCCCTTCACCCGGTCGTCGAGGCCGCCCCGGGCGCTGAGGATCAGCACCGGCGGGCCCACTCGCCGGCTGCGTATGTTTTCGAGCACTTCGAGGCCGTCCATGTCGGGCAGCATCAGGTCGAGCACCACCAAGTCGTAGTCCGCGGAGTGGATGTTTTCGAGAGCGGCGGCGCCGGTGCCGGCGGCATCCACCGCGTAGCCGGCTCCCTGCAGTCCCCGGCAGAGAAAGTCGGCGATTCGCTTTTCGTCCTCGACGACCAGAATTCTCATCGACTTACAGCTTATCGCAAACGCCAGGGCTTTGCCCTGGAAATCCCTGAGGGACTGGGAGTCGAGGAAGCCAGAAGTCAGGAGAGCGGTGTCCCTGTTACCATTTGAGCATGAATGTGAGCATGAGCCAGGACCTACGGTACCCGATCGGTAAATTCTCCCGTCCGGAGTCGGTTTCGGCCGAAGAACGGGCCGAACTGCTGGAGGTGCTCGCCGCAACGCCCTCCCTGCTGCGCGGCGCCGTGGTCGGGCTTTCCGACGAACAACTCGGCACGCCATACCGCCCCGGCGGCTGGACCGTCCGCCAGGTGATCCACCACGTCGCCGACAGCCACATGAACAGCTACATCCGCACCCGCCTGGCCCTTACCGAAGACAACCCGTTGATCCGGCCATACGACCAGGCGAAATGGGCGGAGCTGCCCGACGCCCGCACGCTGTTTATCGAACCATCTCTGGCGCTGCTGGACAACCTGCACGCCCGCTGGGTAGCGCTGCTTTCGAGCTTGAACCCGGAAGACTATGCCCGCACCTTCCGCCATCCGGAATACACCGAACCGATGACGCTGGACGCTAACCTGGCCCTGTATGCCTGGCACGGAATGCACCACAGCGCACATATTACGGGCCTGCGGAAGCGCATGGGGTGGAAGTAAAGAGCTATGGTGGGGCAGGCAGTTCCGCCTGCCGTACCCAGATGTCCGGCCCGCCCACTCGCTTAGACGCGGCACGGTGTTCCATAGTCGTACGCGGGGCGTCCGTTCGGCCCCGACGAGTTCGTAGACGGGATCGAGTCGAAATCGGACGGAGGTGGCGACGCGAGAAGCTAGCCCTGCTGGCGTAGAATGCAGGAGAGGGGCGGAGCGCTCCGTCCCCGTCGCGTGAAAAATGAAATGCTCAAGCTAGGCTGTCCCGTTTCTTGCTCGCAACAACTGCAGCAAATTTATCGAGTATCTGGTTCCAGCCCTCCACTTGACCGCTATTTTTCGCGTTCTCCATAGTTTCATTTCCAATGAAGGTAAGTTTCGTCTGGCCGTTTCCAAAATCCTCAAACGTAATCACATCGTGCGCACCGTCTATGGCCTCATGTTCTATTCCATATTGCGCAGGCGAAACCTTGTTTCCCTCCGGGTCGGAAAAGTACATGGAGGAAACGATCTTCTCGTGCAGAACAATCTCGTGGTATTCACCAGCATTCCAGAACTCCTGGCCATCCGGCGCTCTCATGCAGCAGAGAAATTTTCCTCCCACGCGAAAATCCATCTCGCAAA
This sequence comes from Bryobacteraceae bacterium, assembly GCA_049509915.1. GTDB lineage: Bacteria > Acidobacteriota > Terriglobia > Bryobacterales > Bryobacteraceae > JBEKYD01. The sequence goes on from JBEKZL010000048.1 coordinate 32,017, forward strand.
AAGGCGCAGTAAAACCCTTTGGCCCCCACCACTGCATCACATAATTCGGGTCCGTCCACGCCTTCCAAACCAATTCACGTGGGGCATCAAAAACTCTTGTGACAACCATCCGCTCTGTCTCGTTAACCGTGTTTCTTGTCATCTCTGAGCTCCGTTTTTTTCATTTGATTCACAACGACATCCAGCTTGTCGAAACTCTCTTCCCAGAATCGGCGATAATAAGCCGCCCAGTCGCTGACTGTCTTTATCGCCTCTGGCCTAAGCGTGCACACACTCTCTCGTCCACGCTTCGTCTTGATCACAATCCGCGCCCGCACCAGGTAGGCAATATGTTTTGAAATCATCTGCTGCGAGAGCGCAAACGGTTCCGTCAATCCATGCACAGAGGCAGGCCCATGTGAGAGTCGTTCGATCAGCGCCCGCCGGTTTGGATCAGACAAAGCCGCAAATGTTGTTCCCAATTGATCCACAACTATATGGTAGTGGATTATCTGCCAACGTCAAGTGTGAATTTTCGATTCCTGATTTCGGTCCCCCTGATGTCTGAAACCAGGCCGCGAGCTACCCGCGACACCCCCGGCCAGTGTTGACGAACCCGTATTCCGGCGGCGTCAGCGTCTCAGGTCAAGACCCACTTTAGGGTGTGCGCGCACGCCAGTGAGGTGAAACGGAATTACCGCCCCTGCCTTTCTGGTTTCGAAGAGCGGGTCCAGCGCCTTTAGCAGAAGTGATTTCACGCCCGTGGTCATCTGTGAGAGCTTCGCATCCATCGTTAGGGTACCGTGAAAATCCATGGCTTCGGTGAGCAGGGCATAGGTCCCATCGAGGTGCACCGCCGCACCTGGAATCTTGAACGACAATCCATGCAAGGTCATTAGGCCCCTATCCAGGATGAAGGTGCCCTGCATATTGGAAGCGGTTGCGTCGTTTCCATTGTTCCCGGTTTCGCCCCGCGCGCGAGCGCTCAATTTTGATACTTTCTGTTCCAGCGCCGGGTTAGTCAATTTGCTCGATTGCAGATCGAACTGCCCGTTTAGATGCAGCTTCTGTGCGATGTCGATATCTCCAGGCGGAATCTGAATTTGGGCGCGGAAGCCGATGATGCCGGTCATGGGCGCCTGATCGGACTTGATGACGAGCTTTAGCACGTCGGCCAACTCACCATTCTGCATCACCGCATTGAGCGAGACGGTTTTGCCATCGCCGCCTGGGTGCCCGATCACGCTTCCCTGGCAAATCACCGTGGTTTGGCCAAAGCGCGCAGTTACCGAATGCAACAGCGTATTACCGTTTTCACCATCCACGGTTGCGCTGAAGCTGGCCTTGAGATCGACCGGGTGCGCGGCGATATCGACACTAAAATCCGGTGTGTCCGTCTCACCGTTCACTTCGATTTTCGCCAAAGCCCCGCGAAATTGACCGGTGGACGAAAGATGGCCGGAAATCCCCTTGAACACGCCCAGATCCGCATCGGAGAAGCGATAGTTCCCTGTCACCGGCGTCTCGGCCGGATCGTCGGCTTCCCATGGTCCGAAAGTGCCGGTGGCCTGGATCAGCCCGGGTGGCTTGGCGTTGCGCAGGTCCGCATCGTAATTCATCCCCGTGTGTCCGGACACCGCATGCATTCTGAGCTTATAGATATTGAAAACGAGCGGCGGCTTCTCCGGCCTCTTGGGAAAAACCCGAAGCAATGTGCCATCCGCATCCATGTTTTCGATCAAGAAGCCTGACGGCTGTCTGGAAGACCGGCCGGGTTTCTTCTCCGCGGCTGAGATCTGAATTTGAAGGCCATCCAAACGCACGTAACGCACGCGCCGCGGGATCGCGAGCAGATCGAGCCATCCCGTGTCCGCCGTGAAACCGCGGAGGGTGATCATGGCTGGTGCGTCCTTCTGCCCGGACTGACGAAACACAAGACCTTTGCCGGTGGCATGCGGATAAGGAAATAGGGAGATATCGAGCGATTGAATATCCACCGCGCTCCTATACCGCTGTCTTAGCGCGCGAATGATTTCACGCTTGGCGAATGGAGAAAGCAGCCCACCGGAGCCGGCCATAACCGCCACAACGAGAATGATGACGGCCGATACAGCGCCGATGAGCCACTTGAACTTGTGCGAGACAGTACCAGTCATCATCGTGATGGATTTGGTCTTCGTGTTACCCGCAATCAATTTCGCACCATCACCCGCAGGTGCATGCGAATGACCACTTGACGCCGTTGTCCGTATGGATGATCACGGGGCGCAGGGACGGGCCGCAGGGACAGACTGGAGTGCACCCCTCGGCTGAGACACGGAAACTAGGGACAGGTTACCATTCGCTGGCAATTGCTTGCCAGCGGCCATGCCCTCAGGCATCCTGAGGGCGGTTGGTGAAGCGGAGGCGG
>JBEKZL010000480.1:0-3487 GCA_049509915.1 Bryobacteraceae bacterium
TGGCCGAACTTCAATGACGGCGCCTTCTCACCGTCCTCGGTGACGGTCGGTTGCACCACCCGTTGGATCGTTGGGATTGCGAAACGTGCCTTCGGTCCGGCAACCTCGACCCTCTTTGAAATACTGCTTCAGATCGAAGTTCTTGTATTCGATGTGCAGGCTGGGATGCACGCCGTCTTGGATCACGCGGGTGCGGAACAGCCCAGGAGTCTTCTTGGTTACCACGCGGTCGAAAACCAGCTGCACCCGATCCGGGCGGCCCAGATCCAGGTTGTCGCGGATGATCTCTTCGAAAAACTCGCGCCCGCGTAGGGGACGGTCGAAGATCTGCGTCAAGCTTACTTCCACTTGCCACATCGACAGATCCCAGTCGTAACCGGCCTCCCGGTCCAGGATGCGTAGCGGCAGCGGGATGCGCCCCAGCCATTGGCGGAATACGCGACCGATTTCCTCCGGCCCCAGCGAGTCGCAAATCTGTTGCAGCCTGCCGGGATCCGCACACGACAAGAATCCGTTGTCCAGCGCCTCGTAGGCAATGTTCTTCCGCGCCAGTTGCCGCTGCGCCCACGCATGCCCGTTCCGGCACAGCTTGATCCCCCAGGGCGCATAGCGGCATACCTTGATGAACAGCGGACCGAAGTCTTCGTCGTCGATGTAGAAGTAGTAGTGATTGACGTAGACCGTCTTATCACGGTCGAACTGGAATTGCCCGTCGACCTTCTTCCCGTGGAATGCTTTTGCCTTCTCCTGCGCTACCCCGATAAAGACGACGCCGTCGCGCGTGCCGCGCTCTCGCCGCAACCGGTTGGCGACGTCGTCCTTCTTCTCTTCGTTTATGCGCAAACGCATAAACCGGGATCTGCTGCCGCTCGGCCAAGGCTTTCACCGCTTCGCGGAATTTTTCGGTCACCTGGCCCAGCACTACCGGTGAAGGAATCGGCTTGCCCAGTGGGTCGCGCAGGAACGTAACCAGCCCACCCGGCGTCGCCAACCTACCGATGTACCCATTCAAATACAGCCGGTCCAGGCACTCCACCTCCAGCGTGACGTGGCCGTCCAGCAGCTCAGGAATCGTCGCCATGCCCGAAGCGTGACGTGGCCGTCCAGCAGCTCAGGAATCGTCGCCATGCCCGACATTTTATGAAATCTCCAGGCACAGCGCTCGCCGGTTTGAGGTCGTAGACCTCGCTAGCAGATGGCGATCACCATCGATGCCCGGGCCGGCCGGAACGTCTCCAAAAGGACGCGCCGAACTCTGATTTTGTCTTTTGGTGTGTGCCGATCTACTGCGTCATTGTTGGCTCTTTGCTGTCCGCCGCCTCTCGCGTGATGGTTGCCATCGGCCGCCTCCATATCTGGGACAAACTGCAGCACTTCGGCGCCTATTTGGCACTGTCATTTCTGCCAGTGATCGGATTCGGGGGATAGGCGCCGAGGGCTTACACGGTATGATCGATGGGTGAGGTGAACGCTTGATCTCCAGAGCGCAATATAAGCGTGCGGCCGAGCGGGCGCGACTCGAGGTGGCTGACTTCGGTCTAGCCTCGATTTCCAGGCGTAATAATTCAGTAACGGAAATCGGGTGTTGGACGCTAGCGTGACGACTCAGGCAAATTGAATGATCAGCTTCTTGTCGCCGAACCAGGTCATCGGTGTGGGCTGATCCGTCAGGCCGGAGGCGACCAGGTAGGGGTTGTGCGCACGCTTGTCCAGGGTCACTACAACCGAGGTGGCCGTGACCTCCACTTTGCCGGAAAGATCCAACAGATTGCGAAAGACAGTTTTGGCCTGGGAGTGGCTGTAAAGATCCAACAGATTGCGAAAGACAGTTTTGGCCTGGGAGTGGCTGTATTCTCTACCGATGCGCTGGGCCATCATGCGATACAGCGAACTGGCTGCGAGGGTCAGTTGCATATCGAAATCCACTTTCATTCCGACCATGCTGGAAAGCGCGTCGATATGAAAGAACTGGACGGCCTCGGAGATGCCGTTTTCGATGAGCATGCGTTGCGCATAGCGCGTCACCAGTTCGACCGGGCCGAGTTTGCGATGGTTGGTCAACAGGACGGTCGGCTCCTCGTGTCCCAATTCCATCACCGTCAACTGGCGCAGTTCGCCTTCGTAGCCGGGAAGGGTCACGCGATTCTCCAGCACTTTGGGGTTGCGATAAATGCGGGTCAAGGCCGGCAAGCTGATCCGCTGCCAGGCAGAATCCGGTTGCCTGTAGATTTCGCGCAGCATCTTATCCGAACGTCGGCGCAGGGTGATGAAACAGATCCCTTCGTGATTCAACTCCGAGAGCTTCTGGTAGGTGGTGAGTTGCGAGTCGAAAACCAATTCGGCGGGTGGTTGGCCGGTGTGTTTTCTCCAGAAGCGAACGAACTGGAGAATCTCGTCGGCCTGCTCGCTTTTGGTCACCCCGGCGTTGGCATAGCGCATAATCCGCTGTTCGGCATCGCGCGCCAGGAAGACCAAAATCCCCTTCTGCGAACGACTGCGGCTGGAAACATAGTGTTTTTCCAGGGGTTCCTGGTCGGAGTTGGCGGGCACGCTATGAAAGTCCAGGTCGAAAGAGGAGCCATGAGGCAAGCCGGTCTTCTCGACCTGTCCCAACCAAGCCTCCATGAAGCGCAGGCAGACCTTGTGATCGATGCGTGAGGAGTAGGCCGCCAGGTAGGAGCGTTTGGGAACCACGTTGATTCCCGCAAACAGTGCGATGGCGCGATCCGTCTCCAAGTCCATGACGTGACTTTTGCGCTCGGCGCCGATCAGTCTCAGGGCCAGGAGACTGCGGACGGCCTGGGCGCCGGGGATCATCTGCGAACTGGGCAAGCGCGCCGCGGCAACCACCGCCTGGAGATCGATGCGCTCCAGCAACGGCAGAAACAGGAACAGACCGGCTAAAGGGGTACGGAAGGAACAGGGGGATAGATCCAAGCGGCGCACATCGGCGACATCGGCAACTTCCGGCTTCACGGTAGCCGGGCGTTCGTCGTCGGCGCGGCGGGGAAGACGGGAGAAGCCCTCCTCACGGAGCAAGACGGTGAGGGAGTTGATGCTGATGGTGTGGCCGGCGGCAGCGAGTTCCTGCTGCATGTCATAGACCGAGAGATTGCGTTTGCGCATGGCAACCGCCAAATCACGCACGCGATCGCGTGCGGGAGAAGACTGCGGACCGCGTTGCGGCTGGCGGAAGAAGGAGGTGCGTTTTTGAGGGTAGTGGCGGAACTGATAACACAGGACCCGGAAGGCGCCGGGGGAATAGCCGAAGCGGCGGGCGACATCGGCGGAGGGCTCGTCCTCGACGAGGTAAGCACGGAGGGCTTCATATTGGCGCTGCATGGGGAACTGGGGGGACAGGAAGAAGTCCTGGTTGGCTGGTGTCGTTATCTGATTGGCAGTGCTGGGCTCCATATCTCGATAGTGCTACCGAAACATGGGTTAGTCAATATGTTCGGAGAGGGAAGAGGCTGCTACGTGGAAACTT
>JBEKZL010000481.1:0-3363 GCA_049509915.1 Bryobacteraceae bacterium
GGGTGCGCGACGTAGAAGTTGGAGTTACGCCGCGCGGCGGGCCTCCCAGTAGTTTTCAAATCGGCCGTTGAGTTGGCAACAGCGGAGGGCGAGGATGGCGTTGGCGCCCCGGACAGTCCAGAACATTCCAGAGCGTTTCAGACGGGAGCCAATCACGGTTTTGCAACCGGCCTCGATGACACCAGAGCCGACGAACAGGTGCTGCCTTCGGAATTTGGGATAGCGCATACGCTCCGCATTCCTCTCGAAGTAGTCTGCCTCGGTACGTATCTTGTCGGCCACTTCGGGATTGGTGGAATGGAAGGAACGAAGCGCAGTCACCAGCTTTTCGATTTTCCCTTTGTCGAGGAGGCGCTTTTGATGGACCTTGATCCAAGCTTTCTGTCCGGCTTCGTCATTGGGGCATAGTTTGCGAACCAACTCCCACAGGTGCTGGCGCGCATGGTAGAGGTCGACAATCTGCACCGCACCGGGAAAATATGGATCGGCAAGATTCCAGATCCATTCGGCACCGTCGCCGATGACAACCTTCTTGGCCGCGCGATTCCATCCACGGGTCCAGGATTCCAGATAGAGACGTTTGCCAAACTCTTCGGCGGTTTCAATGGCGCCGGTGTAGGTGGTGGAATCCGGATCGCGTATCGGATACCCCTCCTGGTCCCATGTGGTTTGAGTAAAAACACACCCCAACTTGGCTTCCCGCGTATGGGCTGGTTGGCCGGCCATCTTGCCGTGCCGTCCGACGGTTTCTTTCTTCACCACCGGTATACCCGTCCCGTCCATTTGGACATACAGGATGGGGACCGGCTTGGCGAGGACTATCGGTAAATCCAACTGGATGGCTTGTTGGATTTTCCGCTGTTCGCCGCCGGCGATATCGCTGCCGACCGCCTCGGCTGCGCGCTCTACCGCTTTGGCGGTGACTTCCAGATCGGCCAGCAGTTTCATCTGCTGGCGTCCATGATCGAACGAAACTTCTTGGCCTACCAAGGCCTGCATGCGCCGCACTCCGGGAGAAGACTCTGTATCCTCAATGTCCAGTTCCACATCGGCCGGAAACTGGCCGGTGTGGCAGTGGCCGCACCAATAATAGGGCCGTGAGATGTGCACCAAGCCTACAGCGGTGAGGATCGGCTTGGAGCGCAACTCCTGGTAGCGGGCTTGCCGGCCGCACCCGCAATCCACCGTGCGCCGGTCGGCCGCCGGAACGGGAAACTGCAGGAGTTCGGTCAGGGCGGCGGCTCCAGCCCGATGCATGGCTGAGCGCACCGCCATTTCGACCGCTTCCAAATCGAGTCGCCCGCTTTTGCGGCGGCCGGCGAAGATCGCACGCACCTTCGCGCGTGATCTCTTGGTGGATCGCTTCGACCGTTTTTTTTCCTCCGCGGAGAGACTGTCCTCCACTGGGCGTGCCTGACAGATCTGAGTATTCACCTCGATCAAGGCACGGCTCAACTCTCGGTAGTGGCGAAACTCGGCAACTTCCCGCTGGGCCTTGCGTTGAGCCGCCGGTGTGGCGAAGCTCTCGGTGAGAGTCTTGCCTTCGACCTTATAGGTAAGCCGGAGGTTGGGGCCATGACCGGGTTCACCTAGCTTATGGCAATGGCAGTTGGGGTTTCCGCACCGTCCTTGCGTCGAGGTAATTGAGCCGGGGCGGAAATCGCCCAAGTGCGAGATCTCGGCCAACACATCCGCGCGTCGTCTTTCCAGTTCGGGCAAAGAGTCCATTCTGAGCACCTCATAACCGAGCGTAGCATATACGCTCGGTTATGAGGCCTAAAAAAAGAAACTCACTACCTGTCCACTTTTGCGTCGCACACCCTGGTCCGCGGCGTGCGCGCGGGAGCGCCGCTCAACGGTGCTATCATGCACGTTCGAACGAAGCGGAGACTTTCGCCGGCAAAACCGTAGGAGCGGATGATGAGCGATCGCATGACCATTGGCGTAGATATCGGCGGCACCAAAGTGGCAGCCGGCCTGGTAAACGGCGCGGGCGAAATCTCCCACAAGACGCGGGTCCCGATGGTGACTACGGCGGATGCCGAAACGGGTTTCGCGGCTGTCAAAGGCGCGGTGGCAGCCATCTTCGAAGATGTACCCGGGGCGCGCGGCGCGGTCGGAGGGATCGGCATCTGCGCGCCCGGCCCGCTCGATCCCCAAACCGGCGTGGTACTCAACCCGCCGAATGTGACCTGCTGGCGCAACTTCCCGCTGGCGGCGGCCACCGAGCGCGCCTTCGGCGTTCCGGCGCACCTGGATAACGACGGCAACGCCGCCGGCCTGGCCGAGGTGTTGTGGGGCGCGGGTGCGGACTACCGCAACGTCTTCTATGCCACGCTTGGAACCGGCATCGGCACGGGCATTGTTTTCGACAAGCGCATCTATCACGGGCGCACCGGCAGCGCGGCTGAGGGCGGTCACGTGGTGATCGATTATAACGGCCCCCGGTGCGGCTGTGGCAAGCGGGGCTGCATCGAGGCGCTGTGCTCCGGGCCGGCCATCGCGGTGCGCGCGCGGGCCATGCTGGCCGAGCCCGGCGGCAGCTCGCGGATTTTCGAGCTGGCCGGCGGCGACATGTCCCAAGTGCGGGCCGAACACGTCGGGCAGGCCTGGCGCGAAGGCGATGCCCTGGCTGCGCGCGTGCTCGAAGAGACGGCCCATTTGCTGGCCATCTGGCTCGGCAATATTGTGGACCTGCTGGAACCGGACGTGATGGTGGTGGGCGGCGGCGTGGCGGAGATGATGAGCCCGCTGTTCGGCCGCATTCTCGAAACCCTCACGAAGTGGTCCATCAATCCGCGCGCCGGCGAAATCCCCTTACTGATGGCGCGTTACGGCGCCGATGCGGGAATCGCGGGTGCCGCCGCGCTCTGCGGGTAGCCCCGCTCCGCCTTTGTTAGAATGCGGGTTGATGGGAAGGCCGTACGGTTCCCGCATGCTTCTCACGGTCTGCGCCGCACTTATGGTATTGCTGGCCGCTCTGGCCGGCTTACAGTACCGGTGGTCTACGCGGGTGGCGGCGGCCGACGCGCAGCGTGAGAGGGAACATCTCGATTCGGCGGCCGCGTTGTTCGCCAGCGAGTTCGACGTCATCGCCGGGCAGGCCGTGGAGTTTCTGGATAACGACGCCCGGACCGCGCTCGAATCGGGGACGCCGCTAGCGGCGGTCCCGAAGCTGATCGGGGAACTTTACTACCTGGAGATTCCGCGGCAGGGCGCCGCGAAAGCCAGGCGGCTTACAGCCGGCGGACTTTTCACACCCTTCGCGGCGCCGTCGTGGGCCGCGGTCCCCGGTTGCCCCGCTGGCGGCGTCGAGCAGCCGCTGACACTGGTAGCGCCTGTCTACGACGTGGCGACCGAGCG